>DATLZC010000080.1:0-2411 GCA_035574215.1 Dehalococcoidia bacterium
TCTTCTCCTTCGCCGGCTACACGTTCGCGACTGCGAGCGACGCGCTTCCGGGTGACTGGAACTACGCGGTGAAGCGGGCGACGGAGCGCGCCCGTCTGGCGTTGGCGTTCGACGACGAGACACGCCACAACCTCGAGATCGCCTTCGCGGAGGAGCGGCTCGAAGAGATCGAACGGCTGGCTCGCCGTGACGGACATGTGACGGAGAGCGCGCTCAAGAATCTGCAGTCGCAGACCGACCGGCTCCGGCGCAATTTGAACGCCATCAGGAACCCCGGCGTCCGGGCCCGCCTCATCAGCCTCACGGAACGTCAGCAGGCGGTCCTGCGCACCGTCGAGGAGCAGGTGGACCCCGCGGCGCGAGACGAGCTCGCGACGGTGCAGCGCATCGCCGAGGAGCTCCGCACCGAGGCGGCGGTCGTCGCCCCGGAGCCGACCCCGACACCGACGCCCGGTGAAGCGAGCGCCTCCGCCACGGCGCCTACGGAGACGGCGGCGCCCACGGAGACGCCGTCGCCCCCCAGCGACGAGACGCCTGAGCCGCCGACCGCGACGCCCACCCCGAGGCCGCGGCCGACGCCCATCGCCGGCGTGGTGGTGCGCGGTCCGAGCGACGACACTACTGCGGGCCTGTCCTGGGAGTGGGTGGTCACCGAACGCTTCGCGTTCGTGGTCCCCACATTCGAGAGCGGATGGGTGATCAGCGAGCCGGCGTTCCAGGTCGGCGACACCGCCCCGCTATCGCCGGTGATCCGGCTGACGCGTATCGATGGGCAGTCCATCGTGGCCATCCTCACGCAGACGGCCGACGTCATCTGGTACCACTACGACGGGGGCTGGCACGAGTTCAACCTGCGGAGGACGACGGGGGATGGCACGGTCGTCGCGGATCTGGGCGCGCTCGAACGCCGCTACCCCGGGGTCGGCCAGGTCGTCGCGCACATCGTCCGCAGCATCGAGATCATCCCCGAGCCCGCGCCGACTGCGACGCCCACGCCCTCGGAAGTGACGCCGGTCTTACCGGCGCAGTAAGCCCTCGCGTTCGAGGAGCAGCGCGAGCTGCCGGGCGCCGCGCACCGCCTTGTCCTCGTGGCAGTTGTTCATGAGCAGGTGCACCTCGCGGGCCTCCGCGGCCAGCAGGCGCACCCGCGGGGTCCATTCCGCCAGCTCGTCTTCCCGGTACAGATAGTCGAAACGGTCCGCCGCCGACAGCCCGCGCTTCAGCCAGTTCGCGACGTTGCGGCCGTGGAAGCGGACCACGGCGACGTCGGCGGTGACGGCGGCGATGGGCGGCACGCTGTTCTTGGTCTGGGGCTCGTCGACGCACACGTAGGCGAGACCGTGGTCGCGCAGAAACGCGAGCGTACGGTCGAGGTTGCGCTCGTTCACCCAGGCGCCGTTGCGGAATTCGACGGCGATCCGGTACTGGGGCAGGCGATGGCGCGCTTCCACGAGGTACTCGCGGCTCTCGGAGCCGGGGAGGAACCACGGCGGGAACTGGAGCAAGACGACGCCGAGCTTGCCAGCGGAATCGAGCGGCAGAAGGGCCGACGCGAACCGCTCCCACAGGGAGTCGACCACGTCGCGGGGGAGATCGCGCAGGTACAGGTTCGGACGGTCGCCCCTGGGTGGTAGCTCCTGGCGAATGTCTTTCGGCAGCGCGTCGATGGGCGTCGGGTGGTGCGTGAACAGGCGGAACGCCTTGACGTCGAACGTGAAGTCCCGCGGCGTCCGCTCGACCCAGAGGGCCGCGTTCCGCTCGGACGGGAGGCCGTAGTAGGTGGAATCGACTTCGACGATGGGGAACTGCTCGGCGTAGTAGCGGAGCCGGTCCTCGGGAGTCTTGACGTCGGGGGGATAGAATCGCCCGCACTCTACGAGCGTCTTGTCTGCCCAGGAACAGGTGCCCACGAGGATGCGCGCCGTCATTGCCCCACGGTAGCGCGCTGGGCGCGGGCGTCACAACTGGAACATCGCGGCGGGCGCTATGCGGGCGCTTCGGGGCGATGGCCGGCGCTCGTGTCGTCCGGGAGCTCGAGGGGCCTCGCCTCGAGGGGAAGCGTCAGGCGGCTCTCGAAGCGGTCGACGTCGCGCGAGACCTCATCGTAGCGATTCTTCGCGTTCGTCAGGTGGCTCCCCAGCACCCGGAAGCCCTCCCGGATCTGCCGGAAGTCGCCCTGCAACCGTTCGAGATGTCCGACGATTTCCCTCGCGCGCTCCTCGATCTGCAGACCCCGGAGTCCCTTCGCGATGGCCTGGAGGAGGGAGTACAAGGTGTTCGGCGAGACGGGGAACACGTTCCGTTCCCGGCTGTACTCGGCGAGCGAGCCGCCGTTCCCGGACAGCTCCTCCCGCACCATGACCTCGTAGTACACGCCCTCCGAGGGGATGTACATGAGGGCGAAGGGCAGC
>DATLZC010000081.1:0-8965 GCA_035574215.1 Dehalococcoidia bacterium
GCGGCGGTCCTGTCCGAAGCGCCAGACGTAACTCGGATTCCCCAGGGCGACCTGCGCCCGGTCGGGGGCGTGCACCATCGATCCTCACCACCTACCCCGCCCGCCTACTGTAACAGAGGCGTCCACGAGGGTACAAACGGCCGACGAAGCCCTGAGGTGAACGCTGGTGGGCGCTGCCGTCACGTAGTGCGATCGTCCGTCTCGATCGCGTTCTGGCGGAAACAGGGCCTCACAGATGGGTCGTCAGGCCGCCGTCGACGAACAGCACCTGTCCCGAGATGTACCCGCTCACGTCCGACGCCAGGTAGACGGCCAGGGGCGCGACGTCCTCCGGCAGGCCGGGGCGCTTCATGGGAACGAATCGGATGGTCTTGCCGGCCTCCGGGTCGTCTTCGCGGAGAGCGGGGTTGTCGGCCATCCATCCTTTCGCGATGCAGTTCACGGTGATGCCGTGAGGCCCCCATTCCTGCGCGAGCGCGCGGGTGAGGTTGTAGACGCCCCCGTGGGCCGCCGCGTACGCGGCCACGTTCGCCGTCGCCCGCTCGCCCAACACCGACGTGACGTTGATGATGCGTCCCCCTCGGCCCTGGCGAATCATCTCTTTGCCTGCCGCGCGGGCGGTGAAGAACACCGAGCTCAGGTTCGCGGCCAACACCTTCGCCCACTCCGCGTCCGAGGTCTTGTCGGCGGGCCGGGCGAAGAACAGGTCCTGCGCATTCACCAGCGCGTCGATGCGGCCCGCGTCCTTCACGACCTGGCGCACCATGACCTGCGCGCCGGTTCCGAGGGAGACGTCGGCGGCCACCGCGGTGGCGCGCCGTCCGAGCGCCTCGAGTTCGCGCGCCAGCTTCTTGACGGCGAACATCTCCTCGCCGCCGGGCGATGACGCCACCAGCGTCACGTCGGCTCCCGCCTCGGCCAGCGCCACGCCGATGGCGCGCCCGGTGGGGTTCTCGGCTCCCACGACCAGCGCATGCTTGCCCGTCAGGTCGAACGCGTCCAGCCCCAGCTTCGCGCCTTTCCACTCCGCCATCAGCCCACCTCCGGAGCGAACCCGACGGGTGCGAGACCCCCGGCGAGGCCGCCGCCGTCGATGACGAACCCCTGACCTGTCACGTACCGGGAGGCGTCGGACGCCAGATACACCGCCAACGGGCCCAGCTCCCACGCCTCGCCCAGACGCTGCACGGGCAGGTAGCGGCCTCGCGCCCCGAGGAACTCGACCGCTTCGGGCGTTTCCGGCGGGGCCTGGAGCACGAACCCGGGGATGATGCAGTTGACGCGGATGCCGTGCCGGACCAGCATCCAGGCGAGGGACTTGGTGAGCGCGATGACGCCGGCCTTGGCGGCGCCGTAGGCGAAGCTCTGGGGATACGCCCGCAGCGCGGTGCCGGAGGCCACGTTGATGATGACCCCGCCGGAGCCCTGGTCTACCATGCGCCGGGCGGCCGCGCGAGCGCAGTAGAAGGCGCTCGACAGATTGACGTCGAGCGTGTCGTGCCAGTCGTCGTCGCTCACGTCCCATACCTCGGCGTTCGCGCCCCGCATGTCACCGATGCCCGCGTTGGAAAGCTGAATGTCGATCTTGCCGAATTCGTCGACGCAGCGCTGGACGAGCGCGTCGCACTGGGCCGAATCGCGAACGTCGGTGACCTGCGCGACTGCGCGGCGTCCGAGCCGCCGGATGAGCTCGGCCGTCTCTTCGATCTGCGCCTTCGTCCGCGCGGCGCACACCACGTCCGCTCCCGCGTGGGCGAGGGCGAGCGCCATCTGGCGGCCGAGACCTCGCCCCGCGCCGGTCACGACCGCCGCCTTGCCATCGAGACGAAATCGTTCCAGGATCATCCGCGTCTCCTCGAGTCGCTTCGGGCGGGGGCGATCATAGCACGCGCCTCTGGCAGCCGATACGGCCGAAGCATAGGATCAGGTCAATGAAGGTCAGCTTCCCCTTCGGCCGCGGCGCCATCGACGTCGACCTGCCGGACGACGCGACGACGCTGCGCCCCCGAGATGCGGTTCCCCTCGACGATCCGGAGCGCGCGGTCCGCGAGGCGCTCGCGGACCCTCTGGAATCGGCGCCGCTGGAGGTCCTCGCCCGCGGCGCTTGGCGGGCGGTCGTCGTGATCTCCGACGTCACCCGTCCCGTGCCGAATCGGCTGCTGCTGCCGGCCATTCTCGATGCGCTGGAACGCGGGGGAATCGCGCGGCGCGACGTGACCGTGCTCATCGGGACGGGGCTCCACCGGGCTAGCACGGAGCGAGAGCTTCTCGATCTCGTAGGTCCGGACGTCCTCGCCACGTGCCGGGTCGTGAGTCACGACGCGCGCGACCCCTCGGTTCTGGTTCCCCTCGCCCGAGACGCGAGCGGGGCGGAAGTGTTGATTCATCGCGCCTATGCGGAAGCGGACCTGCGCATCCTGACGGGGTTCGTCGAGCCGCATCTCTTCGCGGGGTTTTCCGGAGGCGGGAAGGCGGTCCTTCCCGCTATCGCCGACGCCCAGTCCATCATGCGAAACCATTCGGCCCGCAAGTTGGCGGATCCCCGAGCGACCTGGTGCGTCACCGAGGGCAATCCGGTGTTCGAGGAGATGCGCGACGTCGCGCTGCGAACCCGCCCATCGTTCATCGTCAACGTCACGCTCGACGAGGCGCGCAGGGTGACGGGCGTGTTCGCCGGCGACCTCGTCGCGGCGCACGACGCCGCCATGCGGCAGGCTGCGCGACAGGCGCTGTGCCCTGTCCCGGACGAATTCGACATTGTGCTCGTGACCAACATGGGCTATCCCGCGGATTTGAACCTGTACCAGTCGGTGAAGGGGCTGTCGGTGGGGGCGCGGGCGGTTCGTCCCGGCGGGACGATCATCCTCCTCGCGGAGTGCGCGGAAGGCCTCGGCGGCCCTGAGTACGCCGCGCTGCTTTGCGGCGAGCGGTCGCCGGAAGCGCTTCTCGAGCGTGTGCTCAGCGCGGAGCACGCCGTCATCGATCAATGGCAGGCGCAGATTCAGGCGATGGCGCAGGCGAAGGCGCGCGTCTATCTCCACTCCTCGTTGCCGGACGACATCGTCCGGAGGGCGCATCTCTGGCCCTGCGCGGACGTGCAAGCGACGTTGACGTCCGAAGTCGAGCGTGTCGAGCGGGAGGAGGGGCGTCCGGCCCGCGTCCTGGCGATCCCCCACGGGCAACTGACGGTGCCGCAGCTCGAATAACTCATTCGCATCTCTCCGGAACGGTTCGCGGTTTTTCTGATGCACTTGGTACGAGTGGCCTATCCCTCCTGTGCCTTTCGGTTCCTGCGGTTCTGGGGCATTTGCCGTAGGGTGCAGCCAGAGGCGTCTGGGAGGGTGAGATGTCGGACTGGAAGGAGATCTTGCGAACGCTCGCCGCGTCGGCGGACGGCGTGTACGCCGTGGACAAGAAGCAGCGGGTGGTGTTCTGGAGCGAAGCCGCGGAGCAGATCACCGGGTTATCGGCCGCTGAGGTGCTGGGGCGTCCCTGCTACGAGGTGATGCAGGGCAAGGATTACGAAGAGAACACCTTCTGCCGGAGAAACTGCCCGACCATGGTCGCCGTTCGCCGAGGCTC
The DNA here is from genome assembly GCA_035574215.1 of Dehalococcoidia bacterium. GTDB lineage: Bacteria > Chloroflexota > Dehalococcoidia > DSTF01 > JACRBR01 > DATLZC01. The sequence goes on from DATLZC010000081.1 coordinate 3,583, forward strand.
CAGCGTGCCGAACTACGATCTGGAATCGAAAACCAAGGACGGCAAGGCGATCTGGCTCAACATGAGCATCATTCCCGTGCGGCGGCGCCGCCGGGAGGGGCCGCTGGCCGTCCACATGTTCCGCGACGTGACGGCGCGCCGGCGGGCGGAGCGGCTTGCCCGCGAGACCCTGACTACCGTCGAGCGTTTCGCCACCGAGGGGCGTGAGCAGATCATCGAAGCCACGCCGTCGCCTGCCCCCAGCCCGACCCTGACGCCTCGCGAGCTCGAAGTGCTGCGGCTCCTGGCGGACGGCGTGGGCACGAAGGAGATGGCGGAGCGCCTCAGCCTCAGCATCGCGACCGTGCGCAACCACATCGAGCGGATCCTCGGGAAGCTCGGCGTCCACAGCCGGCTCGAGGCGGTCCTGTATGCGGCCCAGCACAACCTGATCTAGCGGCTGCTTGGCGCAGCCCCCAGCGCCACGGCTCTGCGGAACCGCAGAGCCGTCGCTTTTCTTTTGACACGCGGGCCTCTGGCGCGCAGAATCTGTGCGAACGTTCGATTCGGGGGAGGCCGATGATCCCCGAGATCGACACCAAGACCGCGCTCCCTCCGCTGCGCCCCGGAGTCATCCGGCGCCAGCGGTTGCTCGCTCTCCTCGACGCCCAGATCGGACGCCGGGCTTCGTTCGTCGCGGCGCCGTCCGGGTACGGCAAGACCACGCTGCTCGCCGACTGGGCCAGCACGCAGGAGAGCGCGGTGTGCTGGCTCTCGCTCGACCCCTGGGATGCGGAGGCGCCCGTCTTCTTCCGCGCCGTGCGTCACGCCTTCGGGCGGGCGTTCCCCGAGTCGCCCCTCGGACGCGGGTCCGTCGCCGAGCGCCCACTCGACGAAGCCGCCTCCGTCATCGCCGAGGTCGCGCGCCTGCCGGAGTACGTGATTCTGGTGCTGGACGACTTCCACCTCGTGCAGGAGACGTCCGAGATCGCGGAGTACATCGGGGTCCTCGTGGGAAGGGCGCCTTCCAATCTCCATGTGATCATCGCCTCGCGCCTTCGTCCCAACTTCCCGGGGAGCGCGCGGCTGGTGGCCCAGGGGGAGGCGCTGTTGCTGGGCCCCGCCGACCTGGCATTCACCGCAGACGAGGCGCGAGAGCTGTTCCGCGCACGCGGTCACGAGATCGAGGAGGGCGAGCTGTCGGATGTGCTCCGGCAGACGGAGGGATGGGGCGCAGCCCTGGCCCTGGCCTCGTCCACCTGGCGAAAGACAGGGCGCACTGCGCTGTCGCGGGACGACCTGTTCGAATACCTCGCGGCGGAGGCGCTCACCGGCCTCGACGAACGTGACCGAGCCTTCCTGCGAGAGAGCTCGGTGCTGCCGGTGCTCACGCCCGCCCTGTGCGACGCGCTGCTGGGTCGCGACGACGCGGCAGCGACGCTCGCCCGTCTCGAGCCGCGGGCACTGTTCCTCGCGCGCGTGACCGCGGACCCGCCGACGTACCGACTCCACCAGCTGTTCCGCGACTACCTGGTCGAAAGCCTGAAGACGGAGGACCCGGCGCGGTTCGAGGAGCTCGCCACTGCGGCGGTCCGGCTGCTGATCGACAGCGGCCGGCTCAACGAGGCGCTGGAGTTGGCGTGGACCGTCGGGCCGGGCCATGCCGCCAGCGTGCTCGACAGCGTGGCCCAGCGGCTTCTCTGGCGGGGCGACCATCGTACGGTTCTCGAATGGCTCGAGCGGCTGCCGGAGAAGGCCGTCGCGTCGGCGCCCAGGCTCCGCATCTGGAACGCCCGCGCCCTGGCGGCGGTCCATCGGGCCGACGACGCCCTCGCGGAGATCGCCGCTGCCCTGGAGGCGCTCGGGCCGGATGCGGAGCCGCATCTGCTGGCGGAGGCGCACCTGGCGCGGGCGGGGGCGCTTCGGTTCAAGGGAGACCTCGCGGGGGCGATGGAAGCCTGCGAGGCGGCCGTGTCTCTCCTTCGGCGTTCCGGAAGGCCGAACGAGGCGCTGGAGGCCGAAGCCATCGAGTCCATGGCGTACCTGCATGGCGAAGCCGGCGAATTCAAGAAGGCGCTGGCCGGATTTCAGCGGGCGCTGCATCTGGTGGAACGCATGGGGCTCGCGGGCAGGGCGGCGAAGCTGTATGACAGCGTCGCCCGGTGTCACGCAGAGCTGGGGAATCTGCCCCAGGCGATCCGGGCCCTGGAACGCGCCCGCGCCGAGTACGAGCGCGTAGGGAATCTGTACGACCTGGCGATCACGCTGAACAACACCGGCATGCTGCATTACATGGCGGGGCAGTTCGAGCAGAGCCTCACCTACTATGCGCGCGCGGCCGAGACCGGCGCCCGCGTCGGCAACCGGCGCGCCGTGGCGTACCAGCAGGCAGGCGCGGCCGACACGTATCTGGCCCTAGGCGACGCAGAGCGGGCCGTGGCCATGTACGAGGAGGCCCGGGAGTCGGCGCAAGCCCTGGGCGACGGCGCGCTGGTCGAACACTGCAGGAATCAGATGACGGTGGCGCTGCTCTGGGTCGGGCAGGTGGACCGGGCGCGGCTGCTCTTCGAATCGGGCGACGACGCTCCGGAAGGCACCTCGCGCCACGCGGTTCGCCAGCTCATCCGGGGCAGGTTCGCGCTGCGCCAGGGAGACACCGCCGACGCGCGAGCGCTCTTCCGCGAGGCGGCCGAGGAGTTCCGCCAGCTCGGCATGGCCCGCGAGGAGGCGACGGCGTGGTTTCTTCTTGCGGCGGCGGCGTTCGCAGACCGGCGCCGGGGCGAAGCGCGCGACGCGCTCGAGCGGGTCGGCGCGCTCTGCCAGGCTATCGGCTTCGAGCGGTTTCTCCTGCCGGAAGTGCGGCAACAGTCCTCCGTCGCGAGCTACGCGGCCTCGCAGAGCCTCGCGGGAGGGCTGTTCCGCCGTCTGCTGGACGAGCCATCGACGAGCGTTACGGTCGAGGCGGCCACCGGTGTCGCCGCTCCCCTCCACGTCGTGTCGCTCGGCAGGACGTGCGTGCGTCTTGGCGACCGCGAGATCGCGGACTCCGAGTGGCGGAGCGAAAAGGCGCGGGAGATGCTGTTCTTCCTGCTGGTGGAGGCGAAGCCGCTCCCCAAGGGTGAGATCTTCGTCGCCCTCTGGCCGGAGCTGCCCGAATCGAAGTGCAACAGCAACTTCCACTCGACGCTGCACCGCCTTCGCAACGCCCTGTACCCCGAGATCGTGCAACTCGATGGATCGCGCTACAGCGTCAATCCGAACGCGACCATCGAGTTCGACGTCTGGCGCTTCCGGGACGCCTTGCGGGAAGCCGCGCGGCTGCGCGGTCAACCCGAGGAGCGGGAGCATCTGGAATGCGCCTACGCCGCATACGGGGGCCCGTTCCTCGAAGGGACGTACGCCGAATGGGTGGACGAAGTGCGAGACACCCTGCAGCGACAGTTCGTGGCGGCGGCGGGCCGGCTCGGGACGCTGCGCGCGTACGCGGGCGACCATCGCGCCGCCATCGAAGCGTTCCGCCGGGCGCTCGCTCTCGACCCGTACGATGAGGTGGCCGCGCAAGGGCTGATGGCGTCGCTGGTGGCCCTGGGTGACCACGCGGCTGCGGCGCAGCACTACCGCTCGTACGAACGCCTGCTGCGCGAGGACCTCGGCTCGGCCCCGCCTCGCGACATGACCCGCCTCTACGCCGCTCTCACTCGCGCCTGAGCCCGACCTTCTCGGCGTTCCTCAAAGATTTCGCCCCTCGTGCCGAGTATTTCCTCGGAGGATGTCCCGACATATGCGCAGGGACGCGACCGCTGCACAGGGGGTGAAGTATGGCGAGGGTCGTGTCCCTGGCGCTCGGACTGACGACCGCAGTCGGCGCCGCGGTGGTCGCGATGGCGCCCTGGGCCTGGTGACGGGCCCGAGCGCGCATCGATCGACGGAAGCAGCAGCCCGGTCCGCCGAACGTTCGCGGACCGGGCACGCTATGCAAGAGCGCATCGATCCAAAGGTCCTGCGGAGCTTCGCGCTCGCCGCCGCCATGGCCGCGATCCAGATGACGAGCGTGGCCCTGGCGCCGGTGTGGCTCCTCCGCGTCGTCTTTCCGGCGACGTTCCTGGGTGTAGCGCCTATTCTCTGGTGGCACCGCTCCTTCTGGTCGCTGTGGGTGGTGGCCGCAGGCGCGGCGATGAACTTCGCGGCCATCGTGGCGAACGGTGGGCTCATGCCGATCACCGTCTCGACGTTGGAGGCCGCGACCGGCGAGCCCGCGGCGCTGCGCGGCGTCGTCGGAGAACGCCTGCCACATACGAAGGACGTGCTCGTCGCCGACGGCGAGGGCCGCCTGACGGCGCTGGGCGACCGGATCATCATCACGCTCGGGTCGAAGCACCCCGTGGTGAGCCTCGGGGATGTGTTCATCGCGGCGGGGCTCGCGGGATTCGCCGCGGAAGCAGGGCTTCGCGCGTGGGGGTCTCGCCGACGGAATGTGGGGCGGACGATTCAGCCCGAGGTGCTGACAGGACTTGACGGGTGATGCATAATAGGGAACGCCGGCGGTAGTTCTCTTCAGCCCTCTCTGGCTACCACCGGCTGTCCGACGAGGGTGCGGTACGACACGCTCCGTGCCGCCCCTCATCTTTTTGTGTGTTGGCGTCTGCGGGGGCCGGCCCAAAGGCCCTCTCGCCGGCCCCCGCGGCTCTCCGACGAGAGTGCTCGACCGCTCGCCGTAGGTATACGGGGCCGCCTCTCACCAGCCTCTTACCGTCGCTCACCAGGCACGCGCTCGCCTGTGGGGCCGGGTCCCCGTATGATGTCGGGAATCCGTGAACATCGACGCGCTGCCGTACGCCGTATATCTGCTGCTCGCTGAGCTCAGCGTCGGGTCGCTCGCCGTCTTGCTGGTCGCCGACGCTCGTGGCCTGGTCGAGCGGAGCTTCGTAAAGTACTGCGCCGTCCAGACGGCCGTTATCGCGGCGCTGACCTTGCCCCTGGGCTGGTGGATGGCGGGCGACGACATCGCCAGCGGATATCCCGTGCGCGACGGCGGTCTGGACGGGGGCTGGTGGCTGTTTGTGGCGTTCTTCGTGTTGGCGGCGATCTACACCGCGCTGACCCTGGGCGGCAGACGGCGGGCTGCGCTCCCGACGGGCGCCGCTGGCATCGCCTGTGGGCTCGCGGCGCTTTCGTGGCTGGCCTATGCCTTCGCGGCGCCGGTCTGGAGCTTCCCGGCGATGCTCGCGAGCGCGTGGCTCGGCGGGCTCGCCACCGGCGGCGTCACGCTGGCTATGGTGCTCGGTCACTGGTACCTGGTCACGCCGCGCCTCTCCAACCGCCCTCTGAACGAACTGACCCTTCTCGCGCTGGGAGCGCTCATGGCCCAGGCGGCGCTCATGGCTCTCAACCTGGCGATGCCAGT
>DATLZC010000082.1:0-13386 GCA_035574215.1 Dehalococcoidia bacterium
CGACGGCGAGAACCTGCACGAGACGACGATGCGCATCCTGCGCGAGCGCGGGTTTCTCGTCGAGAAGGAGGGCGCCATCTGGTTCGCCTCCAGCCAGATCGGCGAAGACAAGGACAACGTCGTCGTTCGCTCGACGGGCAAGCCGACGTACCTGGCGTCGGACATCGCGTACCACTACGACAAGTTCGTCCGGCGGGGGTTCGACCGGGTCATCAACATCTGGGGCGCCGACCACCAGGGCCACGTGTCGAGGCTGAAGGCGGCGGTCGAGGCGCTGGGAATCGACCGGGACCGGCTCGACATCGTGATTTATCAGCTCGTGCACTTCCGGCGGGGCGCGGAGACGCTCCGGCTGTCGAAGCGCCGAGGGCAGATCATCACCGTGCGCGACGTGGTAGAGGAGGTGGGCGCCGACGCCGCGAAGTTCTTCTTCCTGTCGCGGTCGGCCGACAGTCAGCTCGAATTCGACCTCGAGCTCGCCAAGCGGCAGTCAGCCGAGAATCCGGTGTACTACGTGCAGTACGCCCACGCGCGGATCGCGGGCATTCTGAATCATGCGCGGGAGCGCATCCCAGCGTTCGACGACGGCGATGTGGGCCTGCTAGGGCATCCGACCGAGCTCGCGCTCATCCGGAAGATGCTGCTCCTGCCCGAGCTGGTCGAGACCATCGCCCGCACGCTGGAGCCGCACCACCTCCCCCACTACGCCATCGACCTGGCGACGGCGTTCCACGCGTTCTACACGGAGTGCCGGGTCGTGAGCGACGACGTCGCCCTGTCCAAGGCGCGGCTCAAGCTGACCGACGCCGCCAGAGTAGCGCTGGCGCGGACCCTCGGCCTCATGGGGGTGAGCGCGCCCGAGCGCATGTGAGGGCGGGCGCCTGAGGGGCCGCCGCTGTTCAGAGCGGGGCGCGCCGCGCCGATGCTTCCCTCGGAGACAATCCAACAACGCGGACTTCGACAAGGGCAAACCCGTCGAAAGGCGGGGACGCAAAGCCACGGGCCTACCGTCGCCTCGCGACCAGGGCAGCCGGGCTGCCGGGTCTGACCTGTCGGAGTCTCCAGCCCACCGGCCGCTGGGGACGGTGGGCCTTTATGTCGTCATCGATTCGAAAAGGAGGCGCGCGGTGGAGGCGGCTCGACCGTTCTCGGTCCTCGGGGGAGAAGCGCGAGAGACGGGCGCGACCGATGAGCGGCGCCCGTTGGCGAGCAAAGCGGCGCCCGAATCCATGACCTCGCGCAGGCTGTTCGACGCGCCGCGTAGCGTGGCCGAGACAGGCCTGCCATTCGCGCTGCTGGAAGGACTCGCGCTCAAGCTGCTCAGGACGATGGACCGTCCCAGGCTCCTCGATCTCGCGGACGCTATGTGCCTTCTGCCGTCTGTGACGCAGGAGATCGTCGACACGCTGTCCCGACGCAAGCTCACCGAGGTCGACTCCGCGGACTCTCCGTTGAAGCTCCACTACCGGTACTCGCTGACCGAAGCGGGAAAGGACATGGCGGACGAAGCCTTGCGCCGCTGCCACTACATGGGGCCGGCGCCCGTCCCGGTCGAGCAGTATTCCGCCGCTGTGCTCCGACAGGCGAACGAACGCGTCCGGCCGAACCGCGAGCAGGTGCGCGCCGCGCTCGCCCACCTGGTCCTCCCAGGAGAGACGGTCGACATCGTGGGTCAGGCGTACGCCTCCGGCCGTCCGTTGATGGTGTACGGACCCTCGGGAAACGGGAAGAGCGACATCGTGCTGTCGGTCGCAGGCTGCATCGGAGGGTCCGTCTTCATTCCGTACGCCCTGTATGGACAGGGGCACATCATCGAGGTCTTCGACGCGCAGGTGCATCGACCCGTCTCGCTCGAACCGACGGAAGCGGGCGGCCTGACCCACGAGCGCTCGGACGGGGCGGCCGGCTCCAACGGCGCGCAGACCGGGAACGCGCCTCGCCGGGACGCCCGGTGGCGCGAGATTCGGCGTCCGGCGATTGTGGTCGGCGGTGACATGGGTCCGGAAGCGCTGGAGATGACCTTCGACACCATGCGCAACGTGTACAAGGCGCCCCTTTCCGTGCGCGCGCAGGGCGGCGTCCTGGTCATCGATGACCTCGGACGGCAGCGGGTACCCATCCAGACCATCCTGAACCGCTGGGTCCAGCTCATGGAACAGGGGTACGACTCGTTCTCGCTCCAGTCGAGCCAGGTCATCCGGCTCCCGCTGGACGTGACGCTCGTGTTTTCCACGAACCTGAGCATCGAGGAGCTGATGGACGAGGCGTACCTGCGGCGCATCTCGTACAAGATCCCGGTGGGCAATCCCACTCGCGAGCAGTTCCTCGAAATCACGCGCCGCGTGTGTCAGCAGAAGGGCGTGCCCTATACGGAAGAGGCGTTGCAGTACCTGGTCCAGAAGCTGTACGACAGCGGCCTGTTCGAGCCCAAGGGCTGCTATCCGCGGGACATCATCCAGACCATCGTGGACTGGGCCGACTACCACGGAGAACGCGCCCGGGTGGATGCCTTCACCATCGAGCGCGCGTGCAAGCTGTACCTGGGCGAACGCCGAGGGGCTCTCGCGCGCGTGGCGTAGCGGTTCGTTACAAATTTCTACTCGCAACGCCCTCTTTCCCCCTCATGGCGTTGCCCGGCGGGACGATATCTCATCGGATGGCTGCGACCGAGTGGAGCACGCGGTCTCTCGAAGCGCGCGCCAGGCGCATGGAGCACATCATCGCCTGGGTGCGCGTGCTCGTCGTGCCCACCGTCCTCGTGGCGTTCTATCTCTGGCCTGAACGCACGGCGGGTCAGACGCTCGCCGTCTCCATCAAAGCGCCCATCGATTTTCTGTACGCGGTCGTAGTGCTCGCATGCCGGCCCTGGCGCTCGCCGCGCCTCCGCATGTGGAGCATCGGCACCGCTCTGTACGATGGACTGGCGCTGGTGACGCACGTGTTTCTGACCGGGGGCGCGTCCAGCCCCTTCGTCCCCTACCTCATCGCGGCCCTCGCCGCCGCGACGATGCGCTTCGGCGTCCGAGGCGTCGCCGCGGCCGGCGCCGCCCTGACGGCGCCTCTGGCCGTGGCGTTGGTGGTGGAGCCCGGAGGCTCCGAAGGGCGATTCGCGACGCTCATGAACGTCGCGGCGATGTGGTTCGTCGGCATCGGGCTGACCGCGGTCCGTCGCGAAGAGGACCGCCAGCACGAAGAGAACCTCCGGCTGGCTCTCGAGACGGCGAAAACGCAGGCAGAGCTCGAGATCGCGAACTGGCGCGCCAATACCGACGGCCTCACAGGGCTGGCCAATCACAGCGCCTTCCACACCGCGCTGGCCGACGCGGTTCGCGGTGGCCGCGACGTCGCCGTGGTCTACGTCGACCTCGACGGGTTCAAGCGCGTGAACGACGCGTTCGGCCACCACGCCGGCGACGAGGTGTTGCGCTCCTTCGCGCGGGCCATGCGGGACGCGGCGCCCGAGGCCGCGGTCGTAGCGCGCCTCGGCGGCGATGAGTTCGCGGCGTTGCTCCTCGACGACCACGCCGGTCGCGCCGCCGAGGTGGCTGACCGGGTGCGGGCCATTTGCGTGACGTCGGCCAGCGAGCCGGTCGTCGCCAGCGTGGGGACGGCCGAGCTCTGTTGTTGTCGCTCGCCGGTGGCGCTCCTGCGCCGGGCGGACGAGCGCATGTACGAAGAGAAGCGGCGTCGCAAAGAGACGCAGCGACAGGCTGCGTAGCGCTGCGCCCGTCCCTCCACCGGCCTGCCGCGCCTTGCAGGGCTCTCGTCCCCTGACATACGCTAGCTGATGTGACCGCCGCGCAGGAGCTCCCGCGCTCGACCTCGGGCCGTACGCCACTGGACGTGGCGCGCATGGCCGCACTCGAAGCAGGCGCCATTGTGATGTCCCGCTTCCGCGTCCCACAGGAGGTCGAGGTGAAGGGGCGGGGCAATCTCGTCACGCGCGCCGACCACGATGCTGAGCGCGCCATCGAGCGCATCGTTCGCGAGGAGTTTCCCGGCCACCATGTCTACGGCGAGGAGACGCAGAATCACACGACGTTCGAGGGCTGGGTCTGGGTGGTCGACCCCTTGGACGGCACGCGGAACTACGTCTCGGGCATCCCGTTCTTCTGCGTCAACATCGCCCTCTGTCTGGATGGTGAGCCCGTCCTCGGACTGACCTACGACCCGGCGCACAACGAGCAGTTCTGGGCGCAGACGGGCCTGGGGGCGTACGTGAACGAGCGGCCGCTCAAGGCCTCCGACCGCCCCGACGTCGCTTCGTCCGTGCTCGGCATGGACCTGGGATACAACGACGCCACCGGGAAGGCGACCCTTCGTCTGGCATACGAAATCTTTCCGAACGTGCAGTGCATGCGGGTGCCCGGCAGCGCGGCGCTCGGCCTGGCCTACGCCGCGGCGGGGCGGCTCGATCTGTTCTTCCATCGCAACGTCTATCCGTGGGACATCGCCGCCGGCGTGGTCCTCGTCCGCGAGGCCGGCGGCGTGGTCACTGCGCCCGACGGTTCGCCCATCCGCATCACGAGCGGAGGCGTGGTCGCCGGCGGGCGCGACGTTCATGCCGACTTCATGAGGCGCTACGGAGGGCAATTGACGGCGAAATGATGCGCACGCGCTGGCTTCTTCTCGCGTCCGCACTGATGGTCGGGGTCGCGTCGCTCGCTTCGGGCTGTCTCACCGCGGGCGGCGGCGACGAGGGCGGCCAGGAGGCGACGCCCACCGCCGAGGCGCCGGCGGATTCCCCGGAGGCGGTGATCCAGCTCTACGTCGAAAAGCTGCTGAACCGCTTGTGGGCCGGCGACTGTCGCCAGGCCACGGGGGAGGACCGAGGCGCCCTCTGCGTCACGAAGCGCGGCGAGCGCGGCCGCTACGTCGCCTATAACCTCGGGCCCACGTTCTCGGACCCGTCGGCCATCGTGCTGTTGAAGCGGAGCGACGAGGGCGTCTGGGAGATCGAGTCCGTCATCCCGCGCGACCCGAATCAGCCGGACGACGGCAGGACGCCGTGGCCGCTCGAAATCGGCGAGATCGTGGTCGTTGCCGGTACCGGCGACTGTCTGAACGTGCGCGAAGAGCCGCGCATCGACGCGAAGGTGCTCTTCTGCCGCCCGGACGGCTGGAAGTTCATCATCCAGGGCGGGCCGGTCGAACAGGGAGGCTACGTCTGGTGGCAACTGGGCGGCGAAGGCTGGGCCGTGCAGGACTACCTCCGCTACCCGGAAGAGGCTCCGCTCCCGCAGAACACGCCCACCCCGGCGGCCACGACGCCGCCCGGATGATCGGGCCTCACTTCGTCCTGTCCGCGTCCAGGCCGCACTCGCGCGCCATGGCGAGCACCTCGTCCGGGGTGAAGAACGACCGTCGGTAGCCCGACCACGTGTCCGTCGCCGGGTCGTACACGCCGTCGTAGGCCTCCTGGATGCGGTCGTAGATCCGCTTCACCACACGGTTGGTGGTGGAGACGCGCTGGGCGCTGCCGATGCGCTCGAGCTCACGATTCAGCACCGACACGATGCCCTCGGCCCCGGAGAGCGCCCCGAGCCGGCTCAGCTCGACCTCGGTCCGTCCGAAGAGAGACGCCGCGAACGGAAGGTAGATCAGCCCGCCCGGCGCCTCCTCCTGACGGCTGAGGCCCGCCTGATGGATGCCCGCCGAGGTCGTGAACACGTCGCCGATGATGGGAGCGCGGTCGGGGAGCGGCGTCACCTCCGTGTCGATGAGGCGCTTCATCTCTTCGAGCGCCGTCAGGTCGAACCCGGGGTCGCCGTACAGGCGGATGAGCGCCGCGACCATCTGCTCGAGCGAGGTGTTGCCGGTGCGCTCGCCCAACCCGCCGAACGCCGCGTTCACCTTCGTCCCTCCGTAGCGCCACGACGCGATGGAGTTCGCCGTCGCGAGGCCGAAGTCGTTGTGGCCGTGGAATTCGAGCTCGGCGCCGGTCTCCGCCTTCAACGTCGCGAAGAGCCGGGGGATGCCCCACGGGAGGGCGGCGTAGGGGTCGGGGACGCCCCAGCCGATGGTGTCGCAGATGCGGAACTTCGCAATGCCGCGGCTCTCGTCGAGCACCCGCTGCATGAACGGAATCACCCAGCCGTAGATGTCGGCCCGGGTGCAGTCTTCGAGGTGAATGCGGGGGGTGATGCCATGCTCGACCGCCGTGCGGATGGGCTGGAGGTACTTCTCGATGGCGTCTTCTTTGGACGCGAAGCCGAGCTTGTCGAAGATGTGGTGGTCGGAGGCCGACGCGAGCATGCCGGTCTCCTTTACCCGGTCCTGGGCGACCTCGACGAGCTGCTTGATGTCTTTGGGCGTGGCGCGAGTCCAGGTCGTCACCTTCGGCCACTCGTAGCCGCGGTCGAGAAGCTTCTCCAGCGTCCAGAGGTCGCGCTTCTGATAGATGAAGACTTCGACGGCATAGATACGGCCGGCGCCGTTGTCCAGGCGGTGCAGGAGGTCGAAGTAGCGGACGCGCGCCTCGTGCGGGAAGAGCGCGATGCGAGAGTCCTGCGCGCCGTCGCGGAGGGTGGTGTCGGTGATGAGCTTGGGCTGTCCGTCGTCCGGGGGCGGTGCGACCGCCTCCTGTTCGAGCGTGACGGGCGGGAGCCGGCCCTCGAAGTTGTAGTAGACGCGTTCGCTGTTGACCCTGACGCCGGCGCGGACCATCGGGCGCGCTCCTTTCGCGGGATTAGCGATCTCGATAGCTGACTGCGTGTTTCGCCTATTCTACACGACCGCTCCGGGGGAAGCGCCGACGGTCGCGTAGCCGGGCGACCACGGTCATCGTGCGCGCCCGTCAGCATAGCCGATGGGGTGCCGGGGCGTCTCCCGCTCCAGCGCTTGCGGCCGTACAATCGCGGGCATGCGACGCCTTCTCGCGGCCGCGGCGCTGGCGCCCGCGATCCTCGCGGCGTGCGGCTCGGGATCGCAGCCGCGCGACCCCGCGGCGCTGGCCGGCCGCGTGCGGGAGGACGCCCTTCGCGCGCACGTCGAGGCGCTCGCCTCGGGGCCGCGGAACGGCCTCGCGCAGCCCGAGGCGGCCGCGGCCGCCGCGCGGTACATCGAAGCGCGGCTCGACGACGCCGGACTCGCCGTTCGGCGGCAGGACGTCGCGTTCGGCGGCGTGTCGCTTCCCAACGTGATCGGCGAGAAGCGCGGCGACGTCTGTCCGGAGCGCATCTTCATCGTCGGGGCGCACTACGACACGCAGCCCGAAACGCCCGGCGCCGACGACAACGCCAGCGGCGTCGCCGGCGTCCTCGAGGCGGCCCGCGCGCTGTCCGACGCCTCCCTTCCGGCGTCGGTATGGTTCGTCGGCTTCGCCTTCGAAGAAGAGGGGCTCGTGGGCAGCGCGGCGATGGCCCAGGCGCTGGCGAACGAGGGCGTGGAGCTGGTGGGGATGGTCTCGCTCGAGATGATCGGCTTCACCACCGACGGGCAGGACGCCACGGGAGGCCCGGGCGACGCGCTGCTCGTCGTGAGCGACCCGCCATCGGAGGCGCTCGCGCGCGCGTTCGAGCGGGCCGCCGCCACGTCGGCGCCGGGGCTCGCGGTCCGCACCCTGGTGCTCGATCCTGCGGTGACCGCCGACGTGCGCCGGTCCGACCACGCTCCGTTCTGGAACCTGGGATACCGGGCGCTGATGCTGACCGACGGCGCGAACCTGCGGAATCCCAACTACCATCAGCCCGGCGACACCATCGCGACGCTGGACTTCGCGTTCATGACGCGGGTCACGCAGGCGGCAGTCGCGGGGGTAGTGAGCTACCTCACGGCCGACGCGGACGCCGACGGCGCGCCCGACGTCTGCGGGGCGGGGGGCTGATGGACGTAGGCGGCGCGCGGTGCCTCAGAAGCGGATGCCCGCCCGTCGAGCCGCGGCCCGAAGCTCATCGATGGAGGCTGAAATCTCGGCAGGGGAAAGCCCAAGCTTCTCAACGTCTCTGTCATTCAACAAGGCTTCCGCAACCTTCAGAGCATTCGCCGAAACGCCCCTCAACCATTCAAGCTGTTCGACGAGGTTCGCCGAGTGGTCTGGATTTTGGTCGTTGATCTCCCCCTTATGCTGTTCCTCAGATTGAGGTTCATCACGTCCCCCAGTCATGAGGCGGACTGGCTTCAGCGATGGTCCATTTCGTATCACCTCACCGGAGGTCACCAAAAGGTCAACAGCACGTCGGAGGTGACCCTCGACCCTCACGCCCATCCGCTCGTAACCGAACGCCCTAGCCGTTTCGCGCATCAGATCGCGTTCGTATATCTGAGCTTGGTCTTGCATCAGAAGACGCATGACTTGGCTCAGCTCTTCAACGGCTATCTCGGTGAACGGCCACGTGCCGTCCGGGCGTCGTCGCGGCGTAGCCACCGTGGCGTCCCTGCTCCACAAAAAGCCGTCGCGTAGCACAATCCGACCAGAGCGGGTGGCCTCGCGTATCGCGCGAAGCCCAATTGAACGAACCCTCTTCTTGACCCGACTGATCCCGAACACAGAGGCCAGTCGACGCAAAGCTGCGTCCTGATGGATGGGCGTCTCAACTTCGACAATCGCGATTAGTTCCCGTACGATCGGCTCCAAGGCATTGCGGCTTCCCCAGCCTGAGTCCGCTTGGTAGTATTCTTCGGGATCATGCGTTTGTTCTGGCACATACATCCTGTAAGGATCTAGTTCGAAACGGCGCGGGAGCGTTGCCACTAGCGAGTCCTGTCGCTGTTCCTCCTGGCTGTCGTCCGCAACATCGCTCTTCTTTTCAACACGCCCCACGCTCGGAGATGATGGCCGCTCCCTACGGGGCGGCGCGGCGACGCCGACTTCGTCCTGATTTAGGAGACGTTCGACCTCCCGCCGAACCCTCGCGATTTGCGCCTTCGGATTGTCGACCCAGTCGGGAGACCATATGCGCAGGATGTTCCAGCCGAGCTTTTCTAAGACCTCCTGCCGCAGACGATCTCGGTCTCTTGCGGTCTTCGCCTGATGGTACGTCTTTCCGTCGCACTCGATACCGAGGATGTACCGTCCTTCGCGTCGGGGATGGCGGATCGCGAGGTCGATACGGAAACCGGAGCAACCCACTTGAGTGTCCACCTCAAAGCCTTCGCGTTGCAGGGCCTGAAGGACGGCTTCCTCGAACTCTGACTCGGTGGAATCGCCTGCCGTCGTGATAGGGGCAAATCGCCCCGTATACGCGTACTCGAGGTACTCCTGCAACAGCCTGACCCCTTCGTTCTGAGTTGTCAGGCGTGTCAGATCCAATTGATGAGGTAGGAAGGAGCACACTACCAGTGTCTGAATCCGGGCTCTCGTGATTGCAACGTTGAGGCGGCGCTCTCCGCCGGCCCGATTGATCGGTCCAAAGTTGAGGCTCATTGCGCCATTGGCGTCGGGTCCGTATCCGACGCTCAAAATGACGTGGTCCCGCTCGTCACCCTGAACGTTTTCGAGGTTTTTGACAAAGAATGGCTCTGCCGTGTCTTCCGAGAAGCATGGTTCGAGATGCGGGTTGGCGAGCCGCAGGCGTTGGATTTCCTCGTCGATGGCGCGCTCCTGCGCAATGCTCATCGCGATGACACCGAGACTTCTGCTGGTTCCGTACTGTTCGAAGTGCTGAACCACCAACTCAGCGACCCGGCGCGCTTCCGCGCGATTCGTCCGGGAACCGCCCCGGTCGTATACACCGTCCTGCACGTACTCGTAGCGGACGCTTCGGTCCTCCGTGGTCGGGCTCGGGAACGTAATCAGTCTGCCCCCGTAGAAGGCTCGGTTCGAGAAGGCGATCAGCCGTTCGTGCCGGCTTCGATAGTGCCACCGCAGATGGCATGGCGTGAACATCGGAAGCGCAGAGCATTCGTCGAGAATGCTTTCTAGCGGCACGTCGTCATCGGCGTCGGCCTCATTGGGGTCATCGAGTTCGACTTGGAAGAACCACGTTGGAGGCAGTTGCTTGTTGTCGCCAGCCACGATCACTTGGTCGGCCCGGAGGATAGAACAGATAGCATCCCATGGAGGAATCTGGAATGCCTCGTCGAAAATGACCACGTCAAAATGAATCCAGTCGCTCCCGAGGTAACTCGAGACAGACAGGGGGCTCATCAGAAAGCACGGCTTGAGTCGCTGGATGAGTTCGGGAGCTTCCGAAAAGAGCACGCGGAGCGGCTTGTGGCGTCTCTTCTTCTGGATCTCTCGCAGCAGGGTCCTCATTTGTGACCACATCGAGCCCGGTGTGGCGCGCGGATCGGGACGCTCCTGATCGACCTTCGCCAACACGAGCGCAGCTGCCTTCCGGATGAGGGCCCTATCGAGCTCGCCGTACGACTTGATGATTTCTTCACGGTATAGTCCGTTGAATCGCGCGATGGCCGGGACCTGCTTGGAAAGTTCACCCATCCACACGGTCAACAGGCGCTTTGTGTACACCTTCTCGAGTAGCTCGGCGGGTATGCGTTTCGTCAAGACGGTAGAGACGAAGTCGGCGAGACCGGCTTCTGAGCATTCGGTTCTCGCCTGATGAAAAACCGCCCATTCGGACAGCCGGTCGATGGATTGAATCCGCGCGGACAGCCACGCTTTCAATTCATCGAACGAGACCTTGTCAGCAGATGAACCGTCGATACCCGTGACGGGAAGGACTGCGGAGAGCTCGTTCACCACCACCATGGCTCGCTCGACCAGGGGGGCCAGGTCCTCGGCAAAGCGACGGGCGTCGCGTCGCAGTCGCCCCGCGTCCTGGAAACATGAAGCGAGAGCTCTGGGAGCAGTGCCGCCCAAGTGACGCAACAGTTCCCGGGTCCAGGAGATCGCCGACAGGACGTATTCCCAATCCGTTTCGAATAACTTAGCGTCGCAAAGAGGGCCGAACCGCTCCCTCAACGAATCTCCGTGTCTTCTGAACCACTCTCGCTCTTCGTTGTAGGCGCTGGCGAGATGGAGCGCCTGCAACGCCTCTCGATATCCGGGCTTGGGGCCTACCCATGCGCGGCGGATCGCCGCTATGTCCTGCCGGTAGGCAGAGCTGAACCACCTGCGCAAAAAGGAACGATACTCGTTGGCAAACCGCTCCTTGAGTTCCTCCACGGGCAAGTCGGCGACTTTGAGCCCCGAGAACTGCTCTAGCTGGTGCCGACGTTTGTGGTACGTCTGTTGGCGCTTCTGGACTTCCCGCGCGTGCCGCGCGATCTTGTCTAGGCTCTTCTCCGAGCCGAGAAGCCATTTCTCTGGGACAGGCCTTGCATCGGAGAGAAGGTGCGCGGTCCCTAGGAGATCGTTCGCTTCCGCTATGCATTTCGGAGCCGGCAACCCCAGCGCATGCGCAGCGTTTGACGAGACCACGGCCATGCGAGATGACAGCTCGTGTAGCTCTTCAAGCAAGGCGCGTATCTGACTGCGGTCGGTCGTCGTGGCCGATGAGACCTGCCAATCCTTGAACGGATGGTCGTGGTAGCTATCTATGACCTGCGGGATGGAGGCAAGTCGTCTCACGGCCTGCAAAGCAGCCCGATGGCTTGCGGCGGATGTGCTAAGGACCGACGCCCAGGGGAGTCGGAAGGCCACATCGGGGACATCGCCCAATCTTGATAACTGCCCCAGCACCTGGTAGGCCGAGCGGCCGTCGGCGTCCCGCGGGAGATGGAGCTCCCGCACATATTCATTCAGTTGGCGCACGGTCTCTTGCAGCTCGCGGAATTGGTCTTCCACCCGTGGTAGAGGGGGTTGCCGCTCCGCGGAGAGCGTGCGCGCTAATTCGTCAATGACGGCGCGTTTGCTCGCCTTGTGGCTGTGCACTTCTAGGATCGCCCTCTCCAGACCGACCTCTTGCAGGCGTCGTTGGACGACTTCAAGAGCAGCCATCTTCTCGCTGACGAAAAGGACACGTTTGCCGTTGCGCAGGAACATGGCAATGAGGTTCGCGATCGTCTGACTCTTGCCGGTGCCAGGCGGGCCGTAGAGGACGAGGTTCTGACCATCTCGGGCGCGCACCAGCGCTTCCATCTGGCTGGAGTCGGCATCCAAGACCGGGAAGAGATCCGGAACATTCGTCGTCTCGTCAAGATCTTCGTAGGTGGGACAATCCGACAGATCCGGCGGGGACGATGTGTCTTCGGCGAGCGCCTTGACGATCGGATGCGATGCGGCCTGCTCTCGTCGTGCTTCCAGGTCCTCGTAAATGACCAACTTTTCAAATGATAGTCGAGTCAACCAGGCTTCTGGCCAGACCTTCCAGCCGAGGGGGGACACAGCCTCCTCAACCTGGCGCAAGTAGTGAGTCACTCCAAATCGCTCCGACTGGAGATCGGGCTGGGGAAGCGAGATGCCGAAATCATGCTCGAGTTTGTACACGAGCGTGGGATTGAGGGTGGGCTCTTCGTCGGCGAGCCCCAGGGTGTAGGGCTCCTGAAACGACTCGCGCGAAAGATCGACTGGAACCAGGACAAGAGGCGCCTTGGTCGCCTCAGCCTCCTCGGCCTCCTGCCACTCGAGAAACCCAAGAGCGAGAAAGAGTGTATGGACGCCCTGTTCCGCGACGGTCGAGCGGTAGTCTCTGTACAGGCGATAGAGTCGCCTATTTAACTCTGCAGCGTCGACTTCGGTGGAGAGATCTCCTGGTATTTCTCTCGCCGTAGCGTTGTCCTCATCTTCGTCATCGCTCCAGACGTCGCGTTCGCGAGAGCGGTCGACCGAGGGGAAGCGGAGCTTGCGCTCACGAACAACGATGTGCGTGAACAGCTGACCAGGGTCCGGATCCAAGAGTCTGACCGCGGTCTTCGTGGGTTTGAAGTAGAGCAGCCGGTTCCGGCGGGAGAGGTCGAGGAGCCGTGACTTCCAAACCTCGAATTTCCGCGCGAACGTGTCTCTCGTGTCTCTCACACAATGACTCCCACAGACCAGTTGCCTCGTGTCTAGAAAGAATACGCAAGCACTTGCCGTTGTCAATCGACAACGCCAGATATGCGCTCCCCGCCGGTGACGCGAGGGGGTTGACGGTGGTTCGGGTGGGGCTTGACAGCGAACAGGCGTTCTAGTATTATCGCGCCGAGTAGAACGCCTGTGCTGATGGAGGCGACGACATGACCCGCGTGTGGATCCCGAAGGCCCGCAGGTGCCCGGAGTGCGGCGGCCCGCTCGTGCACGGTGAAGGATGTCTGGCCTGCCCCGTCTGCGGCTACACGGCCTGCGTGCACCGGCCGAGGCCAGCGGGCCGGCGAGCGTGGACGGCCCCCGCCGGCCGGCGGCCCTACCGCGCCCGCGCCGCCTGAGCCGCATGGCGAGCGTGCGCCCCGGACGGCCACCCGTCGTTGACACGACCCCCCGATTCGGTATGATGCCGGCAACCCGAAGGGTTCACGCCGGAGAGCATGCCGATTCCCACAAGCGCCCCCATCCGGCGGGTGGCC
>DATLZC010000083.1:0-2266 GCA_035574215.1 Dehalococcoidia bacterium
GATGAAGGGCAGGCTTCAGCCTGCCCGGCGTCTCGTGGCCCCGACACGCCCCTCGCGGGCGGCGACACTGGGGCCAGCGGACTGAGGCGCGGGGTCATGCTGGGGCCGAGCGCACCGAGGGGCGCCGTCATGCTGAGGCCGAGCGCAGCGCGGCCGAAGCATCTCTTCCCCTGGCGTACCACGACGCCCATCGACCACAGCCTCCGTGGCCGCACGGAAAGCCGCGGGCTGTCATGGGACATGTTCGGGTAGGGGAGAGGAGATGCTTCGTCGGCCTGCGGCCTCCTCAGCATGACCGGACGCCGGCCGCGCTGAAGCGTGGCCTTCATTGGAGGGGGAAGGGCCGGGCCCCATCGTGCCGGATTGCGTGCGGCCGGCTGCCCCTCCTGATGAAGGGCAGGCTTCAGCCTGCCCGCCGGGACCCATGGTCCGCCGGCCACGCTGAAGCGTGGCCTTCATCGAGGGGGAAGGGAATCGATGGGGGAAGGCATCGATGGGAAGGGGTCGATGGGGAAGTGGGAAGGAGACGCTACGGCTTCGGGGGCTCGGGCCGTACCCGGAAGGTGCAAGAGCGGTCGCCCCGGACGAGGCTGGACACGAGCCGCACATCGCCGCCCCCGGTGAGCCGCCGCACGAACTCCACCTCGAGAGCGCAGACGCCGGGATTCGCCGACGCCACGTTGGGGAACGGACATACGTACTGCTGGATGAGCCATTCGCCGTCGGCGCGGCGGCACTCGGCGAGGCACCCGCGTTCGTTGATGATGGCGCAGGTCTCGGCGACCCGCTCGTCGAGCGAGCGGCCCTCCATGCGGGGCAGGTACGGCTCCGCGAACCGCGCGGCCACGCGGCGGTACAGGTTCTGCTGGCCGTGGGCGCCCGCCATGGCCCGCACCTCCTGCAGGATGGTGTTGGCCAGCAGGTCGTACAGCTTCGGGTAAAGGTTGTCCCCCAGCGTGGTCAGGCGGTACACCAGGGCGGGGCGCCCCACTTTGCCCCGCTCCTCGCGCGCTTCGACGAGGCCGTCCCGTTCGAGCACCGTCAGGTGCTGGCGGATGCCGGTCGACGTGAGGCCGAACGCCTCGCCCAGGTCCTTGACGGTCGCGCGGCCGTGCCTGCGAAGGTAATCGAGGATGCGTTTCCTCGTGTCCTGCATCCGCCCCCACCCTTTACGCAGTTGCACTATAACATAGTTCCTTTATTGCGCCGGGCCTTCCGGGTCCGCGGCCCTCGAAGCGTCGGTTCCCTATAATGATCGGCGTGAGCACCACCATCACCGACCCGCTGGAACGCAAAGCGCTGGCCGACCTGGCGCTGGAGCGAGCGGCCGCGCGCCTCCGCGAGCTCCTGCGGGACGCGGCCATGGAGCTGCGGCCGTTCCCGCCCTTTCCCGGCGCGTTCTTCACCAATGCCATCGAGGTCGAAGCTCCGGGCATCCACGGACCCGAGCTCGGCTGCGTCGTCGTGCGCGAGGACGGCGAGCTCTGCGAGCTGAAGATGAGCATCAACTTCGACGAGACGAACCCGGACCCCGTGCAGGCCCGAGACGAAACACTCGTGCCGCTCACCGACCTCCACCCGCGGGACTACATCGTCTACGCGTACGCCGCGCTCACGCAGATCACGGAGCTGCTGCTGGAGCGTTCGCACGAAGCTCCCGCATGAAAGGCGTGCCATGCTGGCCCGCGCCGCGCTGCTCGCCGCGACGCTCGTTCTCACCGCAGCGTGGCCGCGGGCCGCGAGCCACGCCCAGCCGCCTGCGCCCGAACCCAGCGTCGACGTCTCGCTCGAGCCCGCCGTCGCCACCGTCGGCGACCGCCTGACCCTCACCGTTTCGGTGCGGCATCCGGCGGACGCCACGCCCGTCTTCCCGGCGGGAAGCGACGACTTCGCGCCGTTCACGCTCGTCAGCGCGACGACGCCCGAGACGCGCGTCGATGGCGCCGAGGCTCGCACCACCGCAGCCTTCGAGCTCGCGCTCTTCACCACCGGAACCTTCGAGCTGAAGGACCTCACGGTGCAACTGCGTCGGGGTGGCGACATCGAGACGCTGCGCGTGCCCGCGGCCAGCGTGCGCATCGAGCCGGTCGCGCCCCCGTGGGCCACGCTGGAGGACCTGCGGCCCCCGGCGGGCCCCGTCGCGTTCGGGCACGGCCAGCCCGGTTGGTGGCAGCCCGCGCTGGCGTTTCTCACCCTGTCGGGCCTGGGCTTCGCCGTCTTCTTTTTGATGCGTCGGGCGCTGGCCATCCGCCCTCCGACGTTCCGG
>DATLZC010000084.1:0-6806 GCA_035574215.1 Dehalococcoidia bacterium
CCCGGGCCATCTGGGGTTCCTCCAGGGGTCGGGCGGCAGCTCCATCACGCAGCAGCTCGTCAAGAACGTCTACATCCCGCCCGAGGAGCGCACCAAGCGGTCCATCGACCGCAAGCTGCGCGAGACCGTGTACGCCCTCGAACTGACGCGCAAGTACGACAAGGCCCAGATTCTCGAGTGGTACGTCAACCAGATCTCCTACGGCGGGATTTACAACGGCGTCGAGGCGGCGGCGCTCGGCTACTTCGGCAAGCATGCCAAAGACCTGGATCTCGCGGAGGCGGCGTTACTCGCCGGTATCCCCGCCTGCCCGAGCTGCTACGACCCCATCGCCAATCCGCAGGCGGCCATCGAGCGTCGCAATCAGGTGCTCACGCTGATGCTCGAGCACGGCCCGCGCATCCAGGTCGGCCCCGACGAGTACATCACCATCACACCCGAGCAGGTGTACCTCTCGGCGGTCTCGCCGCTGAACGTGAGCAGGCGGAGCTTCCCGGTGCTGGCCCCGCACTGGGTGTTCGAGTACATCAAGCCGCGGGTCGAGGAGCTGTACGGCGAGGAAGCGTTGTATCGGGGTGGCCTGCAGATCTACACCACCCTCGACCTCGACCTGCAGCGCAAGGCCGAGGAGATCGTGAACAAGTGGGTGTCCGAATTCGAGGCCTCGTCCGGCGGTCACAACGGCGCGCTGGTCGCCATCGACCCGAACACGATGGAGATTCTGGCCTACGTCGGCAGCCGGGACTACTTCAACGAAGAGATTCAGGGACAGAACGACAACGCCCAGGCGTGGAACTCTCCAGGGTCGAGCCTGAAGCCCTTCACCTACGCCACGGCGTTCCAGGAGCTGAAGTGGGGGCCGGGAACGATGATCCTCGACACCCCGATCAGCTACCCGGACGCGGACGGGCGGATGTTCACGCCTCGCAACCCGGCTGGCAACTTCCAGGGTCCCATCACCGTCCGCAACGCGCTCGGTAACTCGCTCAACGTGCCCGCCTTCAAGACCATCCTGTACGTCGGCGTCGACCGCGTCGTGGAGCAGATGGAGAAGATGGGCATCCGCTTCCCGCCGAACCAGGCGCTGGGGCCGTCGCTCACCATCGGCGGGGTCGACGTCCGGCTTGCGGACGTGACGTTCGCGTATACCGTGTTCCCCAACCTCGGAAGGCTTCGCGGCGTGGCGACGCCATCGGGCCGCCTGGAGCCGGTGTCCATCCTGCGCATCGAGAACAGCTCCGGGGAAGTGATCTGGCCGGTGACCGAAGACCACCAGGTGCGGCTTACCGAGCGGCAGGTGCTCGACCCGCAGAACGCCTACCTCATCACGAGCATCCTGTCCGATCCGAACGCGCACTGCCTGACCTACGGCTGTGGCGCGCTGACCATCGACCGGCCGATGGCGGTGAAGACAGGCACCAGCGAGCCGTACGAGAACAGCCGGGCGATTGGCGACACCTGGACGTACGCCTACACGCCGCACATCGTGGTCGGCGCCTGGGCGGGGAACGCCGACAACAGCCCCATGTACAACATCACGAGCACGTCCATCTCGTATCGAACCGCACGCGACATGGTCATCGAGGTCGAGAAGGCGTTCCCGCCGACGCCGTTCACCAAGCCTGAGGGCATCGTCGAAAACGTCGAGGTCTGTGTGCCGTCGGGCATGAAGGTCGACAGGGAATGCGGCAAGAAGTCTCCACCGGACCTGATGGCGCGCCAGAATCTGCCCAAAGAAGACGACACGTGGTGGCGGAGCGTGAAGATCGACATCCGGACCGGATTGCGGGCGACGGACGACACTCCGCCCCGCTTCATCCAGGAGCGCTTCGGCCTGGTGATCCCCGATAACCTGCCGCCGTTCTGGAAGTCGCAGGCGGAGGAATGGGCGCGCGTCCTGGGAAGCGCCGCGCTCACCGCGCCGGCCGAGCCCAGCGGCGGACTCATCCCCGTCGACATCCGCAGTCCCGCCGACGGCTCGACCGTTCGGGGCGACGTCACCATCGTCGGTCGCGCCCAGTCCGATGGATTCGTGGCGTACCGCCTCGAGTTCACCACCGGCGACCCGCCGAACCGGTTCGGCTGGACGCTCATCAGCCGCTCGGAAACGCCCGTGGCCGATGGCGTGCTGGGTGTATGGGATACGTCCGACCTGCCACCGGGCGCTTACACGCTCCGGCTGGTGCTCGAAGACCGCGAACGGGGGGAGCTCTCGACCTTCGTCGGCCTTCGAATCAAGCGGGGCGGAAGGGACGACGAAGACGAGGGCACCCCCACGCCGACGGCCGAGCCTTGACAGTGGAGATGTTCCCGATATACGTGGAAGGAACACTTCCGATAGAACATGGCGGGTACCCCACGGCGGGACTCGACCACCACCAGTGAGGCGTACCCCGCGAATGCGGGTGGGGGATGACTGAAGACGAACGCCGCACCGGGGACGGCGCCCCCCTCAAGGGCGACGACCTGGAGCGATATGGACGGTACCGCGTGCCCCGTCCCGGCGCGGGCGCGCTCGAGCCCGAAGTCGAGCTCCACGAGATCCACCGTGGCGCGAAGCCGGGTTCACGCTACTATCGGCTGACCCCGAGCCGCCAGCAGAAGCTGCGGCGCATCGCGCCCGGCGAATTCGAAGCGACCCGGGCGGTGCTGCGCCCGGCGACGCGCCTGGGGCGCATCTGGTACCAGATCCGGCGTGTCCTCATCGGCGAGCCGCTGGCCACGGCCGAGCTCCCGCACGAGCGCCTCAGCAAGCTCAAGGCCCTGGCCATCTTCTCGTCGGACAACCTCTCGTCCTCCGCGTACGCCACCGAAGAAATCCTGCTCATCCTGATCCTGGCGGGAACGGGAGCCCTGGCCCATTCCGTTCCCATCGCGCTCGCTATCGCGGCGCTTGCGGCCATCGTGGCGACCTCGTACCGGCAGACGATTCGCGCCTACCCGAACGGCGGAGGGGCCTACGTCGTAGCAAAGGAGAACCTCGGCGTGCCTGCGAGCCTCGTGGCGGGCGCGGCGCTCTTCGTCGATTACATCCTTACGGTGGCCGTGTCCACCGCGGCCGGCGTCGCCGCGGTCACGTCCGCCGTGCCGGAGCTGCACGACCTCCGCATCGAGATCGCCGTCGGCTTCGTGGCGCTGCTCACGCTGGGCAACCTCCGTGGCATCCGCGAGTCGGGCACGATCTTCGCCATCCCGACGTACTTCTTCATCTTCACCTTCGGCGGGATGCTGGCCACGGGCGCGGTGCGGCTCCTTCTAGGGCAAGACCTCGAGGCCGCACCGCCGCCTAATCCCATCGAGCCCGGCGTCCACGGATTGACGCTGTTCCTGCTTCTTCGGGCCTTCGCGTCAGGCTCAGCGGCGTTGACCGGTATCGAGGCGATCGCGAACGGCGTCCCGTACTTCAAGCCGCCCGAAGCCAAGAACGCGTCCATCACGCTGACCTGGATGGCGGCCATCCTCGCGACGTTCTTTGTGGGAACGACGGTGCTGGCCCACCAGTTCGGCATCGTTCCTTCCGAGACCAAGACCGTCGTGGCGCAGATCGCCAGCACGGTGTTCGGCGACTCGCCGCTGTTCTACATGGCGCAGGCGGCGACGGCGCTCATCCTGGTGCTCGCGGCGAACACGAGCTTCGCGGGCCTCCCGGCGCTGGCTTCGGTGATGGCGAAAGACGACGTCATGCCCCGGCAGTTCGCCTTCCGGGGCGACCGGCTCGCGTTCTCCAACGGCATCATCGTGCTGGGCGTGGCGTCGTCCCTGCTCCTCATCATCTTTCGCGCCGAGACGCACCGCCTGATCCCCCTGTACGCCTTCGGCGTGTTCACCGCCTTCACGCTGTCGCAGGCGGGGATGGTCTTGCACTGGTGGCGCACGCGGGAGCCGGGCTGGAGAAACGCCCTCGTCGTCAACGCTATCGGCGCCGCCGCCACCGCTGTGGTCGCCACGATCGTCGGCACGACGAAGTTCGTGGACGGCGCGTGGCTCTCCATGGGCGTCATGGCACTCATGGTGCTCGCCCTCTGGCGGGTGCGCAGGCACTACCTCGCCGTCAAGGCAGAGCTGGCCCCGATTCCCGCGACCGAGCCGCCGACGGAGCGCTCGTTCAGGGCCGCCGTCTCCCGCTCGCAGGCCGTGCTCGTCCCCGTCGACGAGATCAACCGCGCCGTGCTGCGCACGGTGGCATACGCGCGCACCATCTCCGACAACGTGACCGCCCTCCACGTCACCGACGACCGCGAGGAGGCCGAGGCGTTGCGGCGGCGCTGGGAGGAGCTCGTCCCCGATGTGCCGCTGGTCATCGTCGAGTCTCCCTATCGTTCGCTGGTGGCTCCCGTGCTCGCGTATGTCGACGCGCTGGACCGCACCCAGCCCGATCAGATGGTGACGGTCGTGCTGCCGGAATTCGTGGTCCGGTGGCCGTGGCAGCGGCTGCTCCACAACCAGCTCTCCGTCCGGCTCAAGAAAGCGCTCGTCGGACGCCCGAACACAGTCGTGGTCGACGTGCCGTACCACCTGCGCGCGTGACCATGACCTCTGAGCGCGAGCCCGCGGGACGCCTCACCTACGACCCTCGACGCGCCATCGAGCGCCTCCGGGCGGCAGACCCCGACCTGGGGCGCCTCATCGACGCCATCGGCCCGTTCGAGCTTCGGCCGCAGGGCACGCCCTACGAATCGCTGTTCAGGGCGATCCTGTATCAACAGCTCGCGGGTCCGGCCGCCCGCGCTATCGAACGGCGCGTCCTCGCGCTCTTCGGCGGACTCATCCCGACCCCGCGGGAGCTGCTCGAGGCCGGCGAGGCCGGCCTGCGGGCGGCCGGCCTCTCGCGACAGAAGCTCCGGTATCTCAAAGACCTGGCGCTGAAGTTCGCAGAAGGTGCGATTCGCGCCGATCTCGCGTCGCTTCCCGACGAAGAAGTCATCCGCGAGGTGACGTCGGTCCGGGGCATCGGCCGGTGGACGGCGGAGATGCTGCTCATGTTCTGCCTGGGCCGCCCGGACGTCTTCCCGGCGGACGACCTCGGGTTGCGCAAGGCCGTGCAACGCCTCCGCGGGCTTCCGAAGGTGCCGACGCCCGCCGAGGCGCGGGAGATCGCCGCGCGGTGGCGTCCCTACCGTTCAGTTGCGACGTGGTACCTCTGGCGCTCGGCGCGCGTGGCCCTGCCAGAGGCTGAGGGCACGGTAGAATGACCGCGATGCGCATCATCCTGTACACGGGTAAGGGTGGCGTCGGAAAGACGACGGTGTCGGCGGCCACCGCTGTTCGCGCCGCGCGGCTCGGCTACCGGACGCTCGTGATGTCGACGGACCCCGCCCACTCACTCGGTGATTCGCTCGACCTCTCGCTCTCGGGTGAGCCGACGCTGGTGGCGGAGAACCTCTGGGCCCAGGAGCTCGACGTCACCCGCGAGGTCGACCGCCACTGGGGCACGCTCCAGGAATGGCTTCGCGTGCTCATGGCATGGCGGGGTGTCGACGACCTCCTCGCCGAAGAGATGGCTGTGCTTCCCGGCATGGAGGAGATCGCCGGGCTCCTCTATCTCCTGAACTACGAACAATCGGGCGAATACGACGTGGTCGTGGTGGACACCGCGCCCACGGGTGAGACGCTTCGCCTGCTGAGCCTTCCCGACGTTATGCAGTGGTGGCTCCGCCATGTGTTCCCCCTCCAGCGCATCGCCGCGAGAATCACCCGGCCGGTCCTCCGGCGCGTGACCGACCTGCCCCTTCCCGACGATGAGGTCTTCTCAGCCGTAAAGGAGCTGTTCACACGACTCGAGCGCACGCGGGATGTGCTCACCGACGGCGAGCGCTCGACGGTCCGGCTCGTCCTCAACCCCGAGAAGATGGTGATCAAGGAGGCGCAGCGGGCCTACACCTATCTGAGCCTCTACGGCTACGCGAGCGATCTCATCGTCTGCAACCGAGTGCTCCCGCGCGACGTGCGCAGCGCCTATTTCACGACCTGGCAGCGCGCGCAGGAACGCTACCGCGAGCAGGCGTTGGAGGCGTTCGCTCCGCTTCCCATCCTCGACGCCCCGCTCTTCGAGCGGGAGGTCGTCGGCATCCCGATGCTCGAGCGGTTCGGAGAGGCGCTGTTCGGGGATCTCGATCCCACGTCCGTGTTGTACCGGGGCCATGTGCAGGAGGTGGTCGAGCGCGACGGACACGTCGAGCTGTCTATCCTGCTTCCGTTCGCCTCGAAGGAAGACGTGCGCTTGCAGCAGGTGGGCGACGAGCTCGTCATCCACGTGGGCGCGCGCAAGCGCAACGTCATCCTGCCGCGCTCGCTCGCCGGGGCGGAGAGCGCCGGCGCGCGGCTCGAGGGTCAGCGCCTGGTGATATCATTCCGGCGACCGGAGCCCACGCCCGCCTAGGAGGTGCGAATCATGGCGGAGAAGCTGCTCGAGGTGGAGTACCAAGACGACGAGCTCGTGGTGCGCCTGCGACGTCCTGCCCTGCGCTTCCTTCGACCTGAAGTCCGCGAGCGGCTGCTGGACGCGCGGCACGACGCCTTGATGAGCGTCCGTCACCTGATCGACGCCGCCCTGACCGCGTTGGAAGAGACCGACGGCGCCGGCCGCTCGCGCCGCCGCACGATCGACGTGGAGTAGCCTTCCGACACGAAGGCGAGCCGCCCTCCGAATCGGAAGGCGGCCCGCGCGCTTCACGTTGCTCGGCCGTAGCCTGGCCGAACCCTCTCCCTCAGGTTACGGAAGAACCTCCAGGGAGGTGCGGAATGGGCGAGGCCGACGGCCGTCGCAACTGTCATATGCCATCCGCATCACCTCCTTTCCTGGCCGC
>DATLZC010000085.1:0-13408 GCA_035574215.1 Dehalococcoidia bacterium
GTACGACGCAGGTCACACCCTCCTCAAGCCGAGGGCGGACCGCGAGGAGGTCTGGGACTTCCTCGCCCACCAGCTCGGGGTCGAGATCGCCGTCGAGCGCCGCGGCGATTTCCCCGAGGTCGGACCCTTCTACTACGCCCGTCTGGGCGGAGCGGGGCTCGGCGCGTACTCCTCCGACGCCGAAGCGCGCCGCTTCTGGAGCGAGTACTACGCCCACGCGCTCCGCGAAGCGGGCGTCGACCTCCCGCGCGAAGAGCTCCTCTCCGCGGGCGAGGCCGTGTACGACTGGTACAAAGACCCGGCCCAGTGGGAGCCCTTCCCGGACGTCATCGAGGCGCTCATCGCCGCCGAACGCCGGGGGTACATCCAGGGCATCGTCTCCGACTGGGGAACGGACCTGCTCGCCATCGCCCACGCCCATGAGCTGACCGACCATCTGGACTTCGTGGTGGCGTCGGCCAACGTCGGCGTGTCCAAGCCCTCGCCGGAAATCTTCCGCTTCGCCCTCGAACGCGCGGGCCTCAAGCCTTCGGAGGCGGTGTACGTGGGCGACTCCTATGTGGCGGACATCCTGGGAGCGGAGGCCGCGGGCATCCAGCCCATCCTCATCGACCGCGAAGGCAGGGCGCCGCGCGTGCCTGTGCCGGTCGTGCGGTCCCTTACAGACGTGCTCCCGCTGATCGAGCGGCTCGAGCGGGAACGCCGCGGCCCCGCGGCCGAACCCTCGGGCGGCCGAGAGCGCTCCGGCGAGCGGGCCCGCCGCTGACCCAGAGGCGACGGACGCCAACCGTCAGCCTGGCATCGGCAGAGGCTACGGCAGTTCGTACACGAGGACACCGCGGCCCCGGTCCACCACGTAGAGCCGGTTCCCCTCTACCGCCAGTCCGGACGGGTGAGCGGCGTCGCTCGAGGAGCGGAAGGAATTGGGATCGGCCCGCCCCAGCAGGCCCAGCGGCTCACCCTCAGGCGAATACACCTGGACGGCGCCGATGAGGTCGTCGGCGACGTAGATGCGGCCCTGCCCGTCGACCGCCACGTCCGCCGGCCGGAACACCCCGCCCACGGGGTCGTCCGGCCTCGCGAAGGTGCGCACCGGCTCGCCGTCGGGCCGGACCCGCGCGACCCCCGGACCGAGCACATCGAGAGCGAGCAGGTCTCCGTTGGCCGCCACCCCGACGCTTCCCGGCCGGCCCATGGTGGACACGCTCGTCAGAGGCTGCGCCGCCGCAAGGACCATGGCGTTCTGGGGCTCCTGCGGCATAGCGAGCTGCCACGACCCGGGCGGCCGGACGATGGTCCGCACGAGATCCCCCGACGGCGTGAGCTGGATGAGACGGTGGTTCTGCCCGTCGGAGATGACGATGCTTCCGTCAGGCTCCAGGGCCATTCCGGTCGGCACCGTGGAGACGCCCTCGACCGGCCCGCGCGGCAGCGGGAGGGATGCGCGCAGCCCGCCGTCGGGGTCGAGGACGTAGACCCGCGGAGGAAAGGTGTTGCCGATGTACAGATAGCGCCCATCGCTCGCGATGGTGTGCGGGTGGCGCAGCTCGAGGCCCGGCGTGGTGCGGGCGTTGTAGGCGCGGACCAGCCGGCCGTTGGGGTCCACTTCCACGATCTGCTGGAGGTTGTGGTCGAGCACGAAGACGCGCCCGTCCATGACAGCGACGTCCAGCGGCTCCACCCAGGACCCTCCGAGCGGCTCGTAGATGCGTTGGACGAGGCGAGCGGGGAACGCCTGCCGTGTCGGCAGCAGGGCCTGGGGACGCTCCGCGGAGCCGAACTCCAGCAACCCCGGCTCGCCGGGGAGCGCCAGCACGCCGAGGAACAGCGTGCCCGCCACCGCCGCGAGGGCGCCGAGCGTAAGCCTCACGCCCGCGTACGTGGGGGCGCGCCGGACCGGCCAGCCGTACGGGGCGCTCGGCGCCGCGAACGCGGGCGCGGGCTCCGGCTCGCGGGCCTCGGCCGGAGCTTCGGCGGGCGTCCACGGGGGAAGCAGCTTCACCAGGGCCGCGAACAGGAAGAACGGGAGCGTGAGGATAAAGCCCGCCATGAAGACGCCCTCACGCCCGCCCCAGATCCACTGGTACTCCACGTAGCCGCGCAGGCTCTTCGAGATGAGCTGGCCGCCGACGACCACGTTCCAGCGCATCGCGAACACACCGACGACGACCAGGGCGGCGGCCACAGCGGCGATGGCGGTCCCGACCCTCCGTGAGGGAGCGGCCAGCGCCACATACCCCAACAGAAGGAGCGGCACGACGGCTCCGAGCAGCAACTGGATGCCGAAGAAGTTCACCGCGATGCGGTCGAAAAGCCCGCGCACGATCTCCCAGCTCTCTTCGGCCTCGTACGCCATGCTCAGGATCTCGAGCCCTTCGAGCGCGAGGTCGATGAAGAGGAATCCGAACAGCCAGGTCGCCATCGCCTTCATACAGTCGTGATCGATGCGACGGTGCAGCAGCTTCATGGAAAGGGCGTACAGGACCATGAGCAGCGCCATGCCGGACACGATGGCGGACAGGAGGAAGATCACCGGCATGAGGGGCGTCGACCACCAGGGGTTCGCTTTGATAGCGCCGAAGATGAAGCCCACGTACCCGTGCAGGAGCGCCGCCGCCGGGATGCCCACGCCTGCGAGCACCCGCACGACGCGATGGTCCATCTCGAGCGCTTCTTCGGAGACGTCCTCGACTCCGAGGGTCAGCGCGCGGTACACGAGGCGCAGCGGCCCCTGCGTCTCGGCGGCGTAGCGTACGATGTCCGCCCGGAACACGAGCCACGTCTCGACGACGACGAGGATGAGATAGCACAACCAGATGAACCCGAAGCCGGCCATCGCCGACGTGAAGTGCGGCGTCAGGAAGATGAGGAATGCGCGCTCGGGCCGGCCGAGGTGCGCCTGGAGCGGCAGCGGCGCGATGAGCAGAAACGCGAGCGCCGTCACCAGCGCCATCCGGGCCACGGGGCGCAGCACGCGAATGCCGAACACGTGGTACAGCGAGGAGACGACGAAGGCGCCCGCCACCAGCCCGGTGATGAACGGGTACAGCACGATGAGGATGCTCCACTGAAGCTCGGCCTCGTTCGGATAGATGAAGCCGTCCATCACCGCACGTCCTCGTCGAGCTGCGTGTACCGCACTCTGGGCTTGGTCCCGAGATCGCCCTTGAGCACATACAGGCGAAGCTCATTCAGGATGCGCGACACCTCGCTGTCGGGGTCGCGCAGATCGCCGAACTTGCGCGCGCCGACGGGGCAGACCGTCACGCACGCCGGAAGCAGGCCGCGCGAGATGCGGTGGTAGCACCAGGTGCACTTGTCGGCGACGTGCTCGTACGGGTCGAGGTAGCGCGCGCCGTACGGACACGCCTGGATGCAGTACCGGCACCCGATGCACTTGTCCCGATTCACCAGCACCACGCCGTCCTCGGTTTTGTACGTGGCCGCGACGGGACAGACCTGGACGCAGGGCGGCCGCTCGCACTGATTGCACAGCTTCGGCACGAAGAAGCTCTTGACGATGTCGAGCCCCTCGTACTTCCGGTTGTCCTCCCACGAAGCGAACCCGTGGATGCCGGCGTCGGGCGAATCGACGTACACCTCGCCGTCCGCCGTCTTGACGTACCGCTCGACCCACGTACGGTTGCAGTCGGGCTCCCACGGCACGCCGTTTTCCTCCTTGCACGCACGTACGCAGCGGCCGCACCCGATGCAGGCCATCGTGTCGACGATGAAGGCCCATTCGTGCGCGCGGGGGTTGTAGCCCGCAGGCGCAGCGTCCCGGCCCGGAGCGCGCTCGTCCGGGGCGACGCCGAGCCGGCTCAGGATGGCGGCCGGCGCTCCGTAGATGACCATCGAGCCGACCACCACCCGTCCGCTCAGGGTGAGGAACGCGCGCCTTCGCAGACCCCGGCCGCGAGCTTCCGTCATCGCTGGTCTTCCTTCGGCTTGTGACAGCCCAGACAGACTTCCACGGGCCGGAAGGCGTGGTTCGGCGGGAGACGCGCGATTCGCGGGTCGCCGTGGCACGCGAGGCAATCCTCGCGCCCCTGGACCTGGTGGGGAATCAACGGGAACGCCGCCGCCGGGCTGTGCGGGTTATGGCAGTCCGTGCACGCCTGGAGCGGATAGTGCTCTTCCAGGTTCACCTGCGGGAACGACTTCGGCCGGCCCGGAATCGATGAGTGGCAGGTCACGCACAACTCGCGCGCCGGCCCCGTCGCGAGCCCGCGCCCGATGTGGGCGTCGCCCGCGCCGTGACACGCCTCGCAGCTCTGCCCCGTGTGCGCGGACCGCGACCATTCCAGTTCGACGTCCTGGTGGCAGGAAACGCACCGCTGCGATGGGCCCAGGCGCGGCTCCAGGGACGCCCACTGCGCGGCGTTGTCCCCGCGAACGAGCCCGATGAGGCTGACCGTCGTCCGGCTCGACGCGTACCGGACGAGGGCGAGCGCGAGGAGGCCCGCGAACAGGAGCAGTCCCAGCCGCGCCAGGTGTCTCATCGTCGCTCCTTCGCTATGCGGGAGGGGGCGGAACCACGCGCGCCACGTCATCGCGTGGGCCTTCGCCCACGAGGCGCGCGATGAGCTCCTCCACCGTGGCCCGAATGACCTCGTGCCGCTCGTAGACCTCCGCGAGGTTCTCCTCGGGGTCGACGACGACGGTCAGCGTCGGGGCGATGTCGACCAGGGACGCCTTGAACGCGTGCGCGAGCGGCCCCTCCTCCACCACGATTGCGTCAGGGCGCAGCTCGCGCAGCTTCGGGGCCGACTGTCCGTCGATTTCCAGCGTCGTCACGCACAACCGGCCGTCCTCCCGCAACAGACGGGCGATCGCCTCCCCGAACAGGCGATGCTGAAACAGTACGACGACATGACGTGTTCCCATGATCGCCATCCCCCCGCCGGAGCGAGCGCCTCCCGCGTCTCGCCGTCCGACAGCCCTATGCTAGATTCCGCCTCATCCGTCAGACATTGACAGGGCGGTAGAATCGCGGCGTTCCCTTCCGTTTCCCGGGGATAGAGAAGGCGAACGACGACACCGGCTCCCGGTCACAGGAGCCGGTGTACCGTTCGGCACAGGACGGGGTCGTTCAGCGCCGTGGCGACGGCGACGCGATGCCCTCGCGGAGCGCGTAGGCGGCGGCCTGGACGCGGTTCTGCAGGTGCAGCTTCTCGAGGATGTTGTGGAGGTGGTTCTTGACCGTGCCCTCGACGACGTACAGGCGTGCGGCGATTTCGGCGTTACTGAGCCCCTCGGCGACGAGCTGCAGGATCTCCTGTTCGCGAGGGGTCAGGACCTGTCCCGGAGAGGGCTCTTCGTCCCGGCGCGGCCGGCGGCGGAACTCGCCCAGCAGCTTCGATGCCACGGCGGGCGAGACCGGCGCCTCATTCGACATCACGCCGCGCAGCATCTGCGCCAGCTCCTCCGGGCGCAGGTTCTTCAGGAGATAGCCCTCGGCTCCCACCTTGATGGCCTCGAACAGGTCATCCTCCTCGTCCGACACCGTGAGGATGACCACCTTCACCTCAGGACGTTCGGCCTTGATGAGGCGCGTCGCCTGGATGCCGTCCATCCCGGGCATATGGATGTCCATCAGCACGATGTCCGGATTGAAGACGCGGACCTTGTCGACGGCCTCCTGGCCGTCGCCGGCCTCGGCCACGACCTCGAAATCCTCCTCGCTGCTGAGGAGCGCACGCAGCCCCTTGCGAAAGAGCAACTGATCGTCAACCAACAACACTCTGGCGGCGGACATACCACCCTCCTTCTTCTACGGGGAGCCGTACGATGACCCGGGTGCCCCGGCCCGGGGCGGAGTCGATGGCCAGCGCGCCGCCGGCCCGCTCGACGCGCTCGCGCATCGATTGCATACCGAAGCTGCGGCCTTCCTGACGCTCGATCCGGCTGGCGTCGAAGCCACAACCGTCGTCCTCGATGGTGATTTCCAGCTCGCCGTCCCGGTTCTCGAGCCGCACCGTCGCCGTGGCGGCGCCCGAGTGCTTGCGGACGTTGGTCAGCGCCTCCTGGATCACCCGGACGAGCTGCACCTCGGCCTCCGGGCGCAGCGTGGTGTTGACGTCGCCCACCGGCACCAGGCGCGTCTTGATGCCGAACTGCCGCGAGAACTTCTGGAGGTACTGACGGATGCTGCCCACGAGGCCCTCCGCGGGAGCGACCGTCTCTCGCAACCCGAGAATGGCCTCGCGCACGTCCACGTACGCCTCGTGCGCCAGGTCCTCCATCTCCTGTAGCTCGTTTTCGGCATCGGAGAGGTCGCCCGACGCGAGCCGGCGACGCGTCGTCGCCGCCTTCAGGTGGAGGTAGCCCAGCACCTGGGCCAGCGTGTCGTGCATCTCTCGCGCCAGGTGGTCGCGCTCCTCCAGCACTGCGAGCTGCCGCTCCCGCTCGAGCAGCCGCGCGTTGTTGATGGCGATGGCCGCCATGTCGGCGAGCGCGGCGAGCAACGCCTGCTCCTCCTCGGAGGCGACGCGCCCTGGCGGAAGCGCCACGCACAACTCGCCGACGACCTGGCTCCCGGCGATCAGCCGCGATCGCAGGAGGCCCCGGCGAAGCGGCTCCGCGATCAGCGGGCAGCTTCGGAGATCGGAGGTCAGAAGCGGCGCCGTTCCATTCATTCTCGTGTGGCCGTTCGAATGAACGGCGTCGCCCGCGAGGACGTCCTCGCCGGCGACCTCGGCGAGCCTCAAGCGGCCCGTCTTCTCCTCGACGAGGCACAGCGCGGCGCCCGACGCCCCGAGCAGGTCGCGCGCATTCGCCGTGACGCGCTTGAGCACGCGCCCCAGCTCCTGCGACGTCGCCACTTCGAGGCCGATCTCGTACAGCGCCCGGCTCCGTGACGCCCGCGCCCGGATGTCCTCGAACAGGCGGCAGCGCTCGAACGCGGCCGCCGCGTGGTTAGCCACGCCTTGCAGCAGGCGTTGGGGGTGAGCCAGCGCGGCCTCGGCGCGCGCATCCAGCAGCGCATGGAGATAGAGTGACGGCTCCCCGGCGACGGGTGCGCTCAGAAGCACGCCCGGCTCGCCCTGCGTCGATACCACCTGCCGGACCGGGTCAGGCGGTCCGGCGCCCGCCTCGCTCAGCGCGCAGGACAGCTCGTCCGAACCGGCGCCGGCCGCCCGCCAGACGCGCCGGGTTCCGTCATGCGCCTGCTCGGAAAAGCCGACCGCGCTCGGCCGGAGCAGCCGCACCGCCGCATCCAGCGCGAGGCTCGCCGACTCCTCACGATCGACCGACTCCGTGAGCCGGCGGCCGAGCTCGTTCAAGACGGCGAGCTCCCGCGTGCGGTCGATGATGGCGTTCTGGCTGCGCTCCAGCCACCCGAAGATCACGCTGGCGAACAGAACGACCCCCGCCGTGAAGAACGCGGCAGCCGCGACGTGGCCGGGCCAGTATCCGAGCTTCGGGGCCAGGACGGTCTCGGTGGCGAGTTGGAGGCACAGAACGAAGGCGACCGGCAGCGCAATGGCCAGCCACTTCAGGCGCCGGAGGCTCATCCTCATACCCAGACCCTCCCATTGGGCGGACTCAGGACTATCCGGCGACACCACCGACAGTAACGTTTCGGTGAAGCCTCTGTAATGGACGACTCGGCCCCCAACGGCCATCCGAATGTACCGATGTTCACGAATGCGCAGGCCCACCGGCACCGCCGGAGCGCCCTGTACCTATCGGCAAACCGCCGGGTATGCGCCGTGTGTCCAACATGTCACACCCGATACTGCCGGCCGAGATCGGGCCGCAGCAGGATGGAGGCGCGATAGACCACGAGAGGAGGGCCCCCGTGGCCGGAGGACAGGGACAACTCGCACGGCCGGGGTCACGAGCGGCATGGCTCGGACCGGTCATCGCCGGGGCCGCGCTCGTCGTCGTGGCGTTCGCTGTCGCGTCGTACATCGCCGACAGCGGACCCGGCGCCTCCGCGCTCGATCAGATGATCCACGACCTCGAGGAGCAGATCAGGGCCGACCCGGGCAACGCGGACCTTCGGGTCGCGGTCGCAGACGCCTATCTCAAGGACGGCCGGCCACGGGACGCCCTGACGCAGTACGAAGAAGCCCTCCGGCTCGACGACAAGCGCATCGACGCGCTCTACGGCATGGGGCTGGCGTACTACGCGCTCGGCGAATTGGACCAGGCCGGCGCCGCCTTCCAGACGGTCGTCAAACAGAGCCAGGACAACCCCGTGCAGGCGCTCGACCGGCGCCTCCAGGGGGCGCATTACTACCTGGGCCTCGTCCTCCGGCAGCAGGGACGGCTCGACGAGGCGATCAACGAATTCCGTATCGCCCTCGGGATGAACCGCGCCGACGCGGACACGCTGGTCGAGCTGGGGCGAACGTTCGCCCTCAAGCAGCAGTGGGAGGACGCCGTCGCCGCCTTCGAGATCGCGGTCGCGTACGTTCCCGACTACGTCGAGGCGTACCGTGAACTCGAAGCCGCCGCCAGAGCTCAGGGCGACGAAGCCAAAGCCACCTACGCCCGCGCCATGGTCGACGTGGTCGAGGGTAATCCGAAGCGCGCCGTCGAGCCTCTACGCAGCGTCGCCTCCGAGAGCGAGAACTCGCGGTACTGGTGGGCGCTCGGCTATGCGCTGGAGCAAGCCGGCGATGTCGAAGGGGCGAAAGAGGCGTACCGCCGGGCCACGGAGATCAACCCGGGCGAACTGCTGGCCGCGGACGCCCTCCGCCGCCTGGAGGTGACGACCGAACAATGACTATCGCGGAACAATCCCCGGGCAGCCCCGCAGGCGGAATCGGCAGGAGATGGCCCGTCGCCATCCTGCTCCTGTCCGTCTTCCTCCTCTCGCTCGGCCTGTTCGTGTACCTGATGCGGCAGGGCCGGGTTCCCCGCGTGGGAACGGAACTCCCCGAAGCGCTCGGCGTCACCCGGCACAAGGCGCCGAAGTTCGACCGGACGCTCGCGCCGGCGAGCCGGCCTCTCGCCGTCGCCGTCAGCCCCGATGGAAGCCGGATCTACGTCGCCGAGGGCGACGGCGAATACGCGCTGCGCATCTTCGCCCCCGACGGAAGCCTCGTGGGCAGCGCCGTCCCGCCCCACACGAGCCCGACCAGCCGCAAGCCGATGGACGTGGCCGTCGGACCGGACGGGACGGTGTACGTCGTCGAACGGCTGCTGCGGAAGGTGCTCGAGTTCGAGCCGGACGGCGCGTTTCGCGGCACGCTCGAGCCTTCGACGAT
Organism: Dehalococcoidia bacterium; assembly: GCA_035574215.1. Taxonomy (GTDB): domain Bacteria; phylum Chloroflexota; class Dehalococcoidia; order DSTF01; family JACRBR01; genus DATLZC01. Next base: position 9,222 of record DATLZC010000085.1, read on the forward strand.
CGAGGACTGGGCGCCACTCGGGATCGCCGTCGACGACGCGGGGCTGATCTACGTCGCCGAGGCCAAGGACCTGCCCGACTTCCAGCGGCACCAGATTCACGTGCTGCGGCCCGACGGTACGGTCGTCCGATCGTTCGGCCAGAAGGGCGACGGCGCCGCCGACCTGATGTTCCCCGGCCATGTCGCGGTCGACGGGCGCGGCCGCATCTGGGTCGGCGACATCACGGGCGTCAAGGCGTTCTCGGCCGACGGCGCCTATCTCTTCAGCCTGCCGTTCGAAGGAGACCACGGCATCGGTCTGCCGGGGGGACTGGCGTACCGCGATGGCCTGCTCTACGTCACCGACGTCACCAACCACCGGGCGCTCGCGTTCGACGTCACAGGCGACAACGTGACGTTCGCCTTCGAGTTCGGGCGCCTCGGGTTCGGCAGGGGCCAGCTCCGGTATCCGGAAGGCATAGCCGTTCAGTCAGGACGCATCTATATCGCCAACCGGGAGAACAGCCGGATCGACATATGGACCCGGTAGGAGGCTGACCGTACACAAGACAGGCAAGACGGTCACACCCCGTCCCCGCACATTCAACGAGGAAAGGAGGTGAGAGAAGGGAACATGGTCAAACTCGCGATCAGTACGGCTCTGGCGGCCATCGTGACGGGCATCGCCATCGCCCTGTACGCCGCGCCTACGTCCGCCAACAACGGACCGCACGGGAACTACACGCTCACGACGAGCGCCTGCGCCGCATGTCACCGGGCCCACACCGCGGTGGGCGAGGAGCTGCTCAAGGAAGAGAGCGTCTACGCCCTGTGCACCAGTTGCCACGGCGGCGCCGTGCAGACGGACGTCGTGAGCGGCGTGCGCACGGGCGACTCCGCCCCGCTCAACGGCGGCGGCTTCGTCTCGTACCAGGGTGAACCGGTGACGTCCTCGCACACGGTCGAAGGCCTGGGCGGCTCGAACGGCGTCGGTACGGCATGGGGTGGCGCCAGCAGCGGAACCGGAGTCACCGGAACGCTGGAGTGCACGAGCTGTCATAACCCGCACGGCAGCACCAACTACCGCATCCTCCGCGACAGCAAGAACGGGTACCCGTACAACAACCCGGCGGCGCACCGCTGGGTCCCCAACGACCCGAACCTGCTGGACTGGGTGGACAACCAGGTGCTGGCCACGGTCGATGACAACTTCGACTACGCCTTCACCGCGAGCGATTGCGTCGGCACGAAGTGCAAGCAGACGTTCACGTCCGGCGTCGACTCCACCGGGCTGCCGGACCCGACCAAGGGCATGAACGCCTTCTGCGCGACGTGCCACAAGTCGTACCTGACGAAGTCGGGCTCGGCGGGCCAGCCGTCGACCACCGTGGGCGGAGCGTACGTCTACCCGGGCACCCAGGACGCCCTCGACGGGCACGGCGACATCGCCCGGTACCGCCACGCCGTCGCGCGCCTGTACACGGGCTCGCCACGGCAGCCGCTGCGGTTCGCCGCGGTCGGCACGGACCCGACCAGCACCACGTACTCGGCCTTCGGCTGTCTCACGTGCCACTACGCGCACGGGACCAATGCCGAGGCGACGGGCAACGCGGCTGGCGTGAGTCCGACCAACGACAGCGCGCTGCTCTTCTACGACAACCGCGGGGTGTGCGTCTCCTGTCACCAGGGCGACAAGCTCGCGCCCACGCCTACGCCCACACCTGGGCCGTAGGACCACGCCGAATGGAACCGCTGGGGCCGCAGAAGCCGGCTGCGCCCCAGCGCCCCTTCGGTGCACGCTCCGAGATCCCTACCTGATGCCCGCGAGCTGTTGCAGTAGCCGCCAGTTGGCGAGCCGGTCGGCCTGGCCTGCGAGGAGCGCCTCGTCCGGCGCGCCATCCGGGCCGAAGTGGCGCGCGAAGCGCCCTTCCGTCCTCGCGAAGTAGATGAAGTCGAGCGGCTCGCCCGTCTTCGGGTGACGGTACCAGTCCTCCGAAACAGCGGGGTTGCCCCGGAGGCTCAGCCGCTCCCGCATCGTCTCGCCGGCGCGCGGGTCGTAGATGAACACGGGGAAGGTCCGCGTGTCACGGGCCAGCTTCGACTGGTGCGCAGCCATGTCGTCGCCGATGCCGTGCTCGGGCTGACACGGCGTGTACACGTTCACCAGCGCGGGGCCCGGGTATTCGTTGGCGGCGAGCACCGCCCGGTAGAAGTGGTTCGGGTCGGCCGTGATGGTCTGCGCGACGAAGACATCGGGATGCATGAGCGCCAGCAGCGCCAGCTCCTTGCGCCGTTCGCTCTTGCCGTGCCGGGCGCGGCCGTACGAGGCCATCTTCGAGTCCTGACCCAGGAACGACGCCGTCGACGCCTGACCTCCCGTGTTCGAATACACCTGCGTGTCGAGCACGAGCACCTTCACATCCAGCCCCGAGGTCAGGAGGCGCGAAAGCGACGCGAAGCCGATGTCGTACATGGCGCCGTCGCCGCCCAGCACCCACAACCGCTTGTGATGCCAGCCCCGCTGATTCCATCGGAGCCGCACACCCATGGCCACGGCGGGGGCGTTTTCGAACAGCGAGTTCGTCCACGTCACCAGAAACGGGTTGTACGGATACGTCGACCCGTACACGGTGTTGCAGCCCGTCGCCGCCACGATCCCGACGCTCTCGCGGCCGTAGACGAAGCCCGTGGCCGCGAGCATCATGCGGATCGCCGTCGCCTCGCCGCAGCCCATGCACGAACCGGCCCCGCCTACGTACAGGAGCGACCGGCTGGCCAGCATCATGTCGACCAGGCTGCGCTCGTTGATGTACCGGTCCGGCGTTTCGGGCAGCCGGTGGAAGACCTCGACCTCTCGCCTGGTCTCCTCCACCCAGCGTTCGTCCTTGGGGCGCATCGAGAGCGCCTCGTGAACGCCGCAGACCTCCACGCATTCGCCGCAGCCTTTGCACTTCGTGGGGTCGATGAACAGGCCGAACAGGCCGGGCTCCTGACCCCGCTTGGCGACGGCGTCCCAGTACTTCGTGGTGCGGGTGAACCGCCGCCGCACCCGGTCGCGCTCGCCAGCGTCGGGCTCGGCCTCGAGAGCCCGGTCGAGCGTTCCCGGGTCGAGCACGCGGGCCAGGATGGCCGTGTCCGGACACGCCGCCACGCATTCCATGCACCCGACGCAGCGATCGGGGTCGAAGGCGGGCATCGTCGGGGAGAGGTAGCTGAAATCGCGCAGCGCGCCGGTGCCGGGCGGCACCAGACTCGTGGCGATGGCCTCGTCGGCAGGCAGCTCGTAGTCCGCCGTGCCCGCGTTGTACGAGCGCACGATGCACTCGTTGAAGTCGCACCGGGGAGCGACGTCCGGCGCCAGGTCGCTCAGAGGGACGGTCTCGGTGGTCATCGCGTTCTCGCTTCTCCCTCAGACGGCGACGGCGTGGCCGTGAATGACGGCCTCCGGCACCTCGAACACTTCGTCGTAGCCCCGGCGCACGCACTCCAAATTCTCGCGGACGACCTGCTCGCTGCGGCGGCCGAACTGCTTTCGCAGGAACTGCTCGACCCGCTTGAAAAGCTGCTCACGGCCGATGCCCGCCTGACGCGCGTAGGGCGTCGCCCGCAGGAAGACGCCCAGCAGGACGATGCCCTGCATCCGGACGACCAGGTCCGGGCTCGACGCCACCGACCGCGCGATGGCCGCCGTGTCCAGGGCCAGCACGCGGATTCGCCGCCGGCGGATCTCGTCCTGGACCCATCCGGGGAAGGCGTTCCACACGCCCTCGGGCGTCGTCTCGCTCGACTGCACGAAGATGGCGCCGCCCTCCTGCAGGCCGTCGAGGGCCAGCCGCGAACGGAACGCGTTGACGTCGTTCACGACGAGGAACTCCACCCACTCGAGCTCGCAGTGCGTGCGGATGTGGGCGTCGGCGAGCGTGAGGAAGTAGTTCGTCGGCAACCCCTTCTTCTCGGAGCCGTACTTCGGGTAGGCCTGCACATGGACGCCGAAGAGCGCCGCCGCCACCTCGGCGATGAGCTTGTTGGTGGTGATGGAGCCGAAGCCGCCGACGGAGTGGCCGCGCATCGAGAACGCCCCCGCAGGACGGATGTCCGGCCGCTCGTCGCTGTGGATGGCCAGGGGGTGGCTGATGCCCACCGTGAAGAGACGCCTCCCTCGCGCTTGCATGTTCTCGACGATGGCCACGATGTGCCGCGGCCGGATG
>DATLZC010000086.1:0-5477 GCA_035574215.1 Dehalococcoidia bacterium
TGGGCGCGAATCTGAACGACGCCATCGCCCGCTGGAACCAGTGGCTCGGTTGCCCGGCCTTCGCGTTGGACCCGACGGGGTCGCAGCCCGGCGTTATCCCGGTCGATTTCGCGCCAGCCGAGATTCAGGACCCCGGATGGGCGCAGTTCAGCGGTGGCACGGTCTATCTGACGCCTCCGACGACGCTGCCTCCGAGCAGCTCGCAGCCGTACGCCAACGACTACGACATGCTCACGTGCGTGGTGATGCACGGGCTCGGGCACATCCTGGGCTATCAGGACGACGCCGCGGGCGCTCCGCTCATCATGCGTCCGCTCTCGTGGGCCTCGTGGCCGCCGACCTCCTGCTCCACGCCCGACAGCCCATGACGCCGCTCGGGGTCCGCGACGAGCGGCTCTGCTAGAGGCGCGTACGTCGCACATCAGCGCCCCAGCGCTCGGGTCTGAGGGCCGGCTTCGCTCGCCCGGACGGGCGCTCCGGCCCTGACGGCGCCCCCGATGCCCTTCGCTATACTGAACGTCGCGCCGGCCACCGAGCGAAGGAGCGTGCGCCATGACCAAGCGCCTCTATCGAAGCAGGGACGAGCGGATGCTCGCGGGCGTCTGCGGCGGGATCGCGGAGTACCTCGACGCAGACCCCACCATCGTTCGCGCCGCGTTCGTCGTCGCGACGCTGTTCACCTGGCCCATGGCCATCCTTCTGTACCTCGCGCTCGCGTTCATCATGCCGGAGCGTCCGGAGGAGCCTGAGGCGCCGGGCCAGTCGCCCCCTCCGGCGGAGGCGCGTCGCGCGCCGGCGTCCGAGGCGCCGGTGACCTCGCCGGAGCCCGAGATGCCGTCGGAGGAAGCGTGAAGAGCCCGTTTCTCGTGGCCATCGAGCAGCGCGTCCTGCTGGCCGACGGCGCCACCGGCACGATGCTGCACGAGCGCGGCATCCCGCCTTCGGCCTGCCTCGAGGCGGCGAATGTCGACGCCCCGGACATCGTCCGGTCGCTGCACGAGGCCTACATCGCGGCCGGCGCCGACGTGATCGAGACGAACACGTTCGGCGCGAACCGGATTCGCCTCCGCCGGTTCGGCCTCGAACGCCGCGTGCGGGATCTCAACTTCCGCGGCGTTCGTCTCGCGCGCGACGCGCGGGAGATCAGCGGACAGCCCGTGTTCATCGCGGGGTCGGTCGGGCCCATCGGCCGGCGCTTCGGCCCCGACGAGGTCACGGTCGAGGAAGCGCGGGATGTGTACCGGGAGCAGATCGAGGCGCTGCTCGAGGGCGGCGTCGACGTCATCTTCCTGGAGACGTTCCCGGACCTCGACGAGCTGCGTCTGGCAGTGGAAGTGGTGCGGTCGACGTGCGACCTGCCGGTGGTGGCGATGCTGAACTTCCAGCGCGACGGCCGGACGCTGGCGGGCGAGCCGCCGGACGTGTGCGCGAACGAACTGCAGGCTGCGGGCGCCGACGTCGCGGGGGCCAACTGCGGACATGGTCCCCAGGCGGCGCTGGATGTGGTCGAGCAGATGACCGCGGCGTCGTCCATTCTGGTCGCGGTGATGCCGAACGCCGGTCTTCCCCGGATGGTGAGTGGCCGGCTGGTGTATCCGTCCACGCCCGAATACTTCGCCGAGTACACACGACGCTTCGTGCAGGCAGGCGCGAACCTGGTCGGCGGGTGCTGCGGGACGACTCCCGACCACACAGCGGCCATGCGTCAGGCCCTGTCGGGTGAGACGGGAGTGCGCTACGTGACGGTGGCCGCGCCCGAGCCGCCGGCCGGCGGACAGACCATCGCCGAGCTTCCGAAACGTCGTCTGCGGGACAAGCTCGCGGAAGGCGAATTCGTGGTCAGCGTCGAGATCGACCCTCCGCGCGGGCTGAACCCGCGGAAGGCGATCGAGGGCGCGCGGGCGCTCAAGGAGGTGGGCGCCGACTGCATCAATATCGGCGACAGCCCCATGGCGCGGGTCCGCATGAGCGCCATCGCGCTGGCGGTGCTGATCCAGCAGCAGGTCGGCATCGAGACCATCATCCACTTCACGACCCGAGACCGGAATCTGATGGCGATTCAGTCCGATCTGCTGGGAGCGCACGCCCTCGGCATCCGCAACGTCATCGCCCTCACCGGCGACCCGCCGACGATGTCGCCGGGCGCCGTGCATCAGCGGGTGTCGGGCGTCTGGGACGTCGACTCCATCGGCCTCATCAAGATCCTCAAGCAGCTCAACCGAGGGGTGGACTGGGCCGGGAACTCCATCGGGCGCCCCACCGAGTTCTTCGTCGCCTGCGCGGCCAACCCGACGGCGGAAGACCTCGACCTCGAGCTCGACCGCGTGCGGAAGAAAATCGAGGCGGGCGCCGACCTGCTGATGACCCAGCCGCTCTACAGCGCGGACATCCTCGAGCGGTTCCTCGAGCGGCTGGGCCCGGTGCGCACCCCGATCCTCCTCGGCATCATGCCGCTGCAGTCGTACCGCCACGCCGAGTTCATCCATAACGAGCTCGCGGGCGTCGTGGTGCCGGAGGCGGTGCGCGAGCGGATGCGGCTCGCGGGCGAGCGCGGCGTCGAGGAGGGGTTGGCGCTCTCGCGCGACCTCCTCGAGCAGACGCGCTCCATGGTGAACGGCGTCTACCTTATGCCCTCCTTCGGGCGCTACGAAGTGGTCGCGGAGCTCGTCGTCGCAGCGAAGCGCGACCGGGCGAGCCAGCCTTCTCCGATGTGACGACGCCGGCCACGCGTGAGGCGGCGCTCGGACCGTGCCGAAGCGCTCTTGACGTCGCGGACGGCCGCGCGCATGATCGCATCCGCCCGTTAGGACAGGGCAGCAGGAGGCTTGCGTGCCCGGGGACGGACTGCCTTCGTACGCCGAGCTTTCGCGGCGCGAGGATGCGCCCAAAGGGTCTTCCTGGGGGCTCTTCGGCCCCGACGACCAGCTCGGGACCGTCAACTTTCTCACGCCCGAACGGGTGCGGGCTGCGGCGGCCCTGGTCCGAAAGGGCGCGGTCTTCTCGCTCAACCTTCCCCTCGACCTTCCGAGTCCGCCGTTGTTCGAGCGCGGCTCGTATCACCACCACATAGAGCGCCACCCCAGCGGGGCCGCCCACGACGACCGGCTGGACAACTTCTACCTCCAGGCGTCGAGCCAGTGGGACGGGCTGAGCCACGTCGGAAGCGCCCGCTACGGCTTCTACAACGGGGTGCAGGCGAGCGACATCACGGGAAAAGAAGGCACCCGGAACGGCATCGAGCACTGGGCCCGCCGGGGCATCGTTGGGCGCGGCGTGCTCGTGGACGTCGCGCGGTTCATGGCGGCCCGCGGCGCGCCTATCGACCCCTGCAGCTCGACGGCCATCAAGGTCGCCGACCTCGAGGCGACGCTGGCGCATCAGCGCACAGCGATTCGTCCGGGGGACATCCTCCTGGTTCGCACCGGCTGGCTCGACTGGTATCTCCATGAGACGACACAGGGCGTGCGCGAGCAGATCGCCCGGGACCTCCATTCGCCTGGCCTCGAGGGTTCGATGGAGATGGCGGGATGGCTGTGGGACCACCGCATCGCTGCGGTCGCGTCGGACTCGCCGGCGCTCGAGCCGTGGCCCTGGGACCTCTCGGTCGGGGCGCTCCATGTGCGGGCGCTCGCCTTGCTCGGCATGCCGTTCGGGGAGCTGTGGGACCTCGAGGCGCTGGCGGACGATTGCGCCGACGACGGCGTGTACGAGTTTCTCCTGACATCGGCGCCGCTGAATCTTCGGGGCGGCGTGGGCTCCCCGGCGAACGCGCTCGCGATCAAGTAGAGGCGCCGGGCCGAGGACCGGGCGTCAGGCTGCGGTGGAGCCGCGCGCTCTGGCCTGCGACAGGACGCGATCGATGACGTTCGCCGTCTCCAGCAGGTCGCTCAGCGTTTCGCCGTCGTCGGGGTATTGCACGGCGACGCCCGAAATGCCTTCGCCGACGCGCTCGCGGACGCGCTCGACGACGATCGCCGCGCCTTCGGCGTTGGTTTCGGGCAGGAGGACGACGAAGTGGCCATTGCCCAGATAGGCGGCGAGGTCGGTGGCCCGCAAGGTGCCCGCGAGCGTTTCGGTCGTGCGTTCGATGGCGTCCTTGGTCGAGCACCAGAAGCTCGCCACCGAGAGCGCCTTCTGGTAACGGCCTGCCCGCGACATCTCCTCTTCCGCCCGCATCTGGAGATACCAGTACGCGTAGAGCCCGGTCACCCGGTCGTAGATGGCGAGCTTGCGGCCTTCGTCGGCCAGCTTCCGTAGTGAGGGGTTGAGGTCGCGGGCGGGCTCCCGCTGACGTTCGGCGGGCTGGCCGATGGCGCCGATGCGCCAGGCCAGCGTCATCCCGGCCACGACCGCCGCCGTCGCGACGGCGTACGCGAGCGCTCCGTCGGCGGACCGGATCGCGAGCGCGACGGTAACGGCCGTCACGGCCGCGACGACCGTCAGCGCGGCTGCCGTGGGATTCACCGTCCTCATGGTGTCCCTCCCGGCGCCTGGCCTCCGCGCTTACAGTACACGATCTCGGCGAAGCGCAACTCGGGCGGAGGCGGCTCGCCCGCGCAGTCCGAGCCCTCGTCGGTGGCTTCCATCCACGCCCAGAGCTCGTAGTAATGCCCGTCGGACCGATACCAGTACCCGCCGATGCCGCCACGGACGAGGTCCTGCGGGATAGGGTCGAGGTAGGGCTGGATGGCGCACCCGGCGTCCCGCGGCGGGAAGGCGCAGAGCGTCTCGAGCAGCCCGCCGTTCGGCGGATACATGCCGTGATCGGCGTAATACGCTTCCAGCGCCTGGGCGATGCGGTCGAGGTCGGCGCGCCGGGCGACGTCGCGGATGAGAGCGCCCGGGTCTGGCGTGGGCGTCGGGACCGTGGACGTCGGCACAGGGGTGAAGGTGGGCGGCACGGGGGCGACGGCGCGGGAATCCTCGGGCCGGTCGCCGTTGCCCAGCGCGGAGCTGACGGCCGCGAAGATGAGCGCGGCCACCAGGATTCCTGCGGGCCCGGCGATCCACGGGTCACGCAAGCCCCTGGCGATGGCGGGCGGCACGTTGATCATGACGATTCCGAACGGCCCCGGGGGCAGGCGCCGCCAATCCTTCCGGAGGAGTATCGGCGCGCTGCCCCGCGGCATGAGGGCTGGACGCGGCGTCCGGCCGGCCGCGCCCCTGGGTGTTAGAGGCTTCCCCCTTTGCGGGCCGTGCCTTCCATGGCCCGGGAGACCGAGATGACGCCCTTGATGGACTCGAGGCGACCGAGCAGGCGCGTGAGCTGGGCGACGCCTGTCGTCTCCAACGTCAGGTAGACGCTCGTCGTGCGGTCGGGGTGCTCCTGCGTGCGCACGCCGACCATGTTGACGCCTTCGGCGGAGACGAGGGTGCTCAGGTCGCGCAGCAGGCCCACGCGGTCCCACGCCTCGATGCGGACGGCGACGGGGTAGTGCTGGCCGCTGCGCCCCCATTCGACCTCGACGAGGCGCTCG
>DATLZC010000087.1:0-7030 GCA_035574215.1 Dehalococcoidia bacterium
CACCTTCTTGGTGGCTCCCGGGTCGGCGACGACGAGGACGTAGGCTTTGACGGGCATCGACCGTCTCCTTCCGGACACAGCGAACGAACGGGCTCGAATCGCCCCAGTATAGCCGGAACGGCCCGCGTTCGGTGAGCCGGCTCCGTCAGGCCCAGCCAGAGCGGGGCGTCTCCGCGGCGTGACGCGCCGGATCGAACGCCTCGAGGGCGGCGCGGCCCCGCGACCAACAGGCCCCGCTGCGGGATCCAGAAGTCGCGGAGGCGCGCCTGCGTCGTCAGCGGACGAGGCCGCCCGAAGGACGCGCCATCCATCGACGCCTGGGCCGCCGATGGCCCATGCTAGTCGCGGGTCACGTCTTCCCAGGCTTTCGTCCCGCCAGGGTCACCCCTCGAGTGTCGAATTCCTTCGCGTCGGATTCGTGCTTCGAGCCCGAGAATACGTCGACCTGTTGTCCCCAGCGAACGTCGACGAAGCCTGCGTGATCGAGCACCCACGTCCACTCTGCTTCCAGCAGAGCCCCTGCGATTCACCCCGACCAGAGATCGATGTCGTCCTTGGCGTCCTGAGGGACCTCCTTGTGGACCACGATGTCGCCAATCTGGAAGCTGCCACCCGGCTTGAGGACACGGAAGACCTCACGCATGACTGCGACCTTGTCCGGACACAGGTTGATGACGCCGTTGCTGATCACGACGTCCACCGACTCGGAATCGACCGGAAGGTCCTCCGCGAACCCCATTCTGACATCCACGTGCTGGAAGCCGAGCGCGCGGGCGCCGGCGCGCGTCTTCTCGAGCATCGCCTCCGTCATGTCGACGGTGATGACGCGCCCGGCGGGCCCGACCTGACGCGCGGCCAGCAGCGTGTCGAAGCCGGCCCCGCACCCGATGTCGAGCACCGTCGCGGCCGTCGGCATTCGCCCCATCGAGAACGGATTCCCTGTCCCGGCGAACGACTCCACCACGCCCGACGGGAGAGAGTCGACTCCCTCGAGGTCGTACCCGAGCATGGCGGCCAGCGGACGTCCGGTATGGAAGTGGAAGCCCTTCTCCGGATCGAGCGCGACCTCGGTGTACTTCGCCGCGATCTGCGTACGCAGGACGTCTCGGTCCACCTTCGCGGGAGCCACGAAGTGATTCATCTGCATCACCCCCTCGGAGAGATGGGGCCATTGTACACCTCGCGGTCGCCACGCGAGCCCCTTGCGTGAGAGCACGGCCCGTCCGACACTGGCGACGCCCAAGGAAAGGAACCCCGTGCATGCAGGCCCTCGTCGTCACCGGAGCCCGTGCTGTCGCGCTTGACGACGTTCCCGAGCCGTCGGCGGGCCCAGGTCAGGTCAAGCTCCGCGTCCGCTACGTCGGCATCTGCGGCTCCGACTTGCATGAGCTGGAAAGCGATCGCGACCGCCGCGCCTTCGGCATGACGCCGATCATGGGGCACGAGTTCAGCGCGACCGTCGTCGAGGTCGGAGCCAGGGTGACCGGCCTCGCTCCGGGCGATGTGGTGACCGTGAACCCGTCGCAGTGGTGCGGCCGCTGCGACGCCTGCCGGGCGGGCCAGACCTGGCGATGCGCGTCACCGTCGGGCGCCATCGGCTATGGCAGCGCCGGCGCATACGCGGAGTTCGTGGTCGCGAACGCGGCCACCTGCGTGCGCGCGGCCGACGGCGCGCGGCCAGACGTGCTCGCCCTCACCGAGCCGTTCGCAGTGGCCCTGCATGCGATGCGGCGCGGCCGCCTCGAACCCGGCGAACCTGTGCTCATCACCGGTTGCGGACCCATCGGCCTGTTGTGCGTCGTGGCCGCGCGGCGACTGGGAGCGGGCCCCATCGTGGCGAGCGACCCCGTCGCTTCGCGACGCGAGAAGGCGGCATCGCTCGGCGCGACGCGCGCCGTGGCTCCGGCGGACCTCGGGGCCGCCCTGCGCGAGGCGACTGGCGCCAGCCAGGTCCCCCTCGCCATCGAGGCCTCGGGCGTCGCCGCTGCGATGACGGACTGCCTTTCGTCCCTGACCCGAGGCGGGCGGGTCGTGCTCGCGGGCGTGAACGAGCAGCCGTATCCACTTTCGCTGTTCCAGACGCTAGTCATGGAGCACGAGATCATCGGGTCGCTCGGCTACACTCACGACGAATTCCGCGAAGCCGCAGACCTCATCGGCACGGGCGCCGTCGACGTCGCGCCGGTGATCAGCCACCGGCTTCCTTTGCGCGACGGCCCTCGGGTGTTCCGCGAGCTTCTCACCAACCGGGGGACGTACCACAAGGTCCTGCTCTCGCCGGACGAGCCGTAGCCTCCCGTCCGCTATGATGGGCGCATGGGCGATGTGCGATTCCGGGCGCTAACGGCCGACGACCTTCCGGGCGTGGCCCCGCTGCGGCGCCGGGCGCTCGACGCCCTGCGCGCGCCCGCTGAAGCGCCTGTCGGCCGTCCTCCCGACGACGTCCCGCCCGAGCTGCCGCATCTCCTACGCACCGACCCCGACCTCGCATGGATCGCCGAGGGCGATGGTGGGCCTCTGGGGTACGCGCTCGGCGCCGTACGAGACGGGTTGTGCACGGTGTCGCACTTGTTCGTGGACCCCGAAGCTCATGAGCGCGACATCGGGCAGGAGTTGCTGCGACGCCTTCTGGCCGCTGCGGACAGCCGAGGCGCGGCACGCTGGTGGGTCGTAGCGTCGAGCTCGCTAGCCGCGCACGCGCTGTACCTCCGGGCCGGCATGTACGACCGGGCCACGCTCTATCCCCTGCTGGGTCCCGTCCAGTCGCTCCTTACGCTTCCCGAGCCGCCGTCGGGGGCGCGCCTGAAGCGTCCCACCCTGTGCGACGGCTGGCTCCACCGCCTGAACGCGCTGGACCGCGCGGTGCGCGGCGCTGCCAGGCCGGAAGACCACGCGTTCTTCCTGGAATCGCCGGACTCCCACTGCGAGGCCCTCAGCGATGAAGGGGGCGATCTGTTAGGTTATGTCTATTACTGGGACGGCGGGCACATCGGCCCGGCGGCCGCGACCGACCCCGAACTTCTGCTCGACCTGCTGCGCGTCGTGGCGAGTGCCCTCGACCGCTCGGGGGTCGACGCCGTGACGCTCCTCGTGCCGTCCTTGAACACGGTCGCGCTCTCGGCCCTCATGGAGCGGCGATTCGTGATCAGGCGGCTCGACACGCTCATGAGCTCGGGAGTCTGGGGAGCGCTGGACCGCTATCTGCCGTCGGGCGGCGTCTTAATGTAGGAGCGATCCATGACCTCAGCGGCCCTGCCCCGCGCGGCTATCCGCGATTTGCAGCGAGCGGTCGGACGCGAGCACGTCCTCTGGCGTCCCGAGGAGATCGTCGCGTTCGAATACGACGCCACCATCGAGCGCTTCGCGCCCCAGGCGGTCGTCTTCCCGGGCGCCCCCGAGGAGGTCAGCGCCGTGGTGCGCGCAGCCCGGGCCCACGGCCTGCCCGTGATTCCGAGGGGAGCGGGCACCGGGCTCAGCGGCGGCGCTGTCGCCGCCGTCGGCGGTGTGGTCGTCGCCCTCACGCGCCTCAACCGCATCCTCGAGATCGACGCACGGAATCGGATCGCGGTGGTCGAGCCGGGCGTGGTCAACCTCGACCTCTCGAAGGCGGCGACGCCGTACGGCCTCACATACGCGCCGGACCCGTCGAGTCAGCGCGCGTGCACCATCGGCGGCAACGTCGCGGAGAACGCCGGCGGGCCCCACTGCCTCGCCTATGGCGCCACCACCAACCATGTCCTGGGCCTCGAAGTCGTGCTGCCCGACGGGACCATTACCTGGACCGGAGGTAAGACGCGGCTTGCGACGGGCTACGACCTCACGGGGGTGCTGGTGGGGTCCGAAGGAACGCTCGCCATCGTGACGAAGGCGGTTGTGCGGCTCATGCCGCTCCCCGAGTCGGTCCGGACGCTGCTCGCGATCTTCGACGAGGTCGACCACGCGTCCAACGCCGTGTCAGCGATCATCGCCCACGGCATCGTGCCGGCGGCGCTCGAGATGCTCGACCGGGAGATCATCAAGGCGGTGGAGCCCGCGCTCCATGTGGGGTACCCCATGGACGCGGGCGCGGTGCTGCTCATCGAAGTCGAAGGCCTGCGCGAGGCGACGCGGGCGCAGGCGGACGAGGTGCGCATTTTGTGTTTGGAACATGGCGCCCGCGAGGTGCGTCTCGCGGAAGACTCCGAGGACCGCGAACGGCTCTGGGCTGGCCGCAAGGGCGCCATCGGCGCGCTCGGACGCCTGGCGCCCAACTACTACGTGCTCGACGGCGTCGTCCCCCGCACGAAACTCCCTGACGTGCTCCGGGGCGTCTACGTCGTCTGCGAACGCGCCGGCTTCCCCGTAGCGAACGTCTTCCACGCGGGCGACGGCAATCTTCACCCCAACGTGCTCTTCGACGCGCGCGTTCCCGGCGCGACCGAGCGCGTCCTCGAGATCGGAGCCGAGATCATGCGCCTGTGCGTCGAGGCCGGGGGCAGCATCACGGGCGAGCACGGCGTCGGACTGGAGAAGCGCGACTTCATGTCCTGGATCTTCTCGGAGGACGACCTCGACGCCATGATGCGTGTGAAGCGCGCGTTCGTGACGGCCGACGCCGCGGATTTCAACCCGTGCAAGGCGTTCCCCACGACCAAGGGCTGCGGAGAGCTGACATCGCAGCACATCGAGCGGATGCGCACCCTCTTCGGCGGCGACCTGTACGTCTGACGGACTCGGGCCGTCGATGCCGGTGGCCGGCCGTGTTAGGCTGAAGCCACGATGACCTCGACCGCGCCCCCCGATGTCTTCGCCGGCACGCTGGGAGCGGACCGCGTCGAGACCGCCGACCTCGCTCGGTATGAGGTCGATGGCCTTCGGCCTTCGTGTGCGGTGACGCCGCGGTCGCCGGAGGAGGCGGCTCGCGCCCTGGCCGCGGCCAACGGCGCCGGGCTCGCCGTGATTCCGTTCGGCGCCGGCACGATGATGGGCTTCGGCAACATCCCCGCGCGGTACGACGTGGCCCTCGATTTGCGCGGTCTCCAGCGTGTGATCGAGTACACACCGGAGGACCTCACGGTGACCGTCGAGGCGGGCCTGCGTCTGTCGGACGTGAACGCGCTCCTCGCCAAACGGGGCCAGTTCCTGCCCTTCGACCCGCCGTGCGGCGACCACGCGACCATCGGTGGGATCGTCGCGACGAACGTCGCCGGCCCGTCGCGCCATCAGTACGATGCGCCTCGCGATCGCCTCATCGGCATCACCGTGGCGCTGGCGGACGGACGGCTGACGAAAGCCGGCGGGCGGGTGGTCAAGAACGTTGCCGGCTACGACCTGTGCAAGCTGTACTGCGGCTCGATGGGGACGCTCGGCGTCATCGTCGCCGCGACGTTCAAAGTCGCGCCCCTGCCCAGGGAAGAGGCTGCATGGGTCGCCGCGCTTCCCTCCGCACGAGATGCGTTCGCCGTCGGCTTCACCGCGCTCGCGCGGCCGCTGGCGCTGCGCGCCCTCGAGGTGATATCGCCGGCCCTCGCGGTTTCGGCCGGGCTGGAGCGCGCGTGGTCCGTCGTCGCCTGGTGCGCGGGAGAACCGGCGGCGGTGGCGCGCTCCCTGCGTGAGCTCGACGGCCTCGCGCGGGGCAAAGCGCTCCGCGACATCGACGCGCGGCGTCTCACCTCATGGCCCGCAGACTGGGCCGCCGTCGTCCTCCGGCTGTCACTTCTGCCGAGCGACATCGAGGAGGCGCTGGAGGACCTACCCGAAACTGCAATAGCCGCGGTGACGCTCGCCCATGGCGTCGCCCGCGTCGGCCTGCACGCGGACCATCCCGAGCTGAGGGCGCGGGTCGAGCGGCTCGGCGGGACGTGGGCGTTCGAGCGCGCGCCGCTGGACCGGAAGCGCGCGCTCGATGTCTGGGGCCCGCCGCCGCCGGCGTTCGCCGTCATGGAGCGCCTCAAGCGCGAATTCGACCCCCGCGGGACGCTATCGCCCGGGCGCTTCGTCGCGAGGTTGTGACGTGACCGTCGATACGCAAACGGAACGGGACGCCCTGGCGGACGAGCTCACCCGCTGCGTGCGCTGCGGCTTCTGCCTCCAGGCTTGCCCCACGTACGTCGCGCTCGGACGCGAACCGGACTCCCCGCGCGGCCGCATCCACCTCATCGACGCCCTGGCGGCCGGCCGCGTGTCCATCACGGACGCCCTCGCGGACCACCTCGACCTGTGCCTGCAGTGTCGCGCCTGCGAGACCGCATGCCCCTCGGGCGTGCGGTTCGGCCGGATCATGGAGGCGGGCCGTGCGCTTACGCTTCGCGAGCGGGCCCCCCTCTCCTGGCGCCTGCGCGCGTTCGTGATTCGACAGCTCGTGACGCGGCCATCACGGCTCGCCGTCGCGTTCTCGCTGCTGCGGCTGTATCAACGCGCCGGGCTCCAGACCATCGCGCGCCGTCTCGGATTGATCCGCCTGCTTCCGGCGAGCCTCCGGATGGCCGAGGCGTCGCTGCCGCGCCTTCCCCGCCGTGGAGCCGTCCCGGAGAGCTCGGGTGATAGGGAGGCGCTGGCCACTGTGGCGCTGCTCACGGGTTGCGTGATGCCCTACCTGTATCCCGGGACCCACGACGCGACCGTCCGCGTGCTGCGGCGTTTGGGCTATCGCGTGGTCGCGCCGAAGGATATGGGGTGCTGCGGCGCGCTCAGCCTGCACGCCGGCGACCTCGAGACGGCGCGCGCCTGCGCCCGGCGCGTCATCGACGCCTTCGACGCGACGGGAGCGGAGGCCATCGTGGTCAACGCCGCCGGCTGCGGCGCCGCGATGAAGGAGTACGGCCATCTGCTCCAAGACGATCCGGCCTACGCCTCGCGGGCGGACGCCTTCGCCGGCCGCGTGCGCGACGCCATCGAATTCATCGCAGCGCACGAGCTGCCTCCGCTCCGCCCCGTGGCGGCGACGGTCACGTATCAGGACTCGTGTCACCTGGCGCACGCGCAAGGGATTCGAGACGCCCCGCGCCGGCTCCTGCGGGCGATTCCGGGCATCGAGCTGCGCGAGATGGAC
>DATLZC010000088.1:0-4824 GCA_035574215.1 Dehalococcoidia bacterium
CGCCGCCAGAGCGAGAGCGATCGCCGGATATTCCGTCATCACGTGCGCAGACCCTCCTTACGCCGGCTGAATGAGATAGACGAGCGTGAAGATCACGATCCACACGATGTCGACGAAGTGCCAGTACAGGCCGGCGAGCTCGACATGGAGGCTCTCCGCCTGCGTCAGCCGGCCCCGCAGCGCCATCGCCAGGAGCGACAGCAGGATGAGCACGCCGACCGACACGTGCGCGCCGTGAAAGCCGGTCAGCACGAAGAACGTCGTGCCGAAGAGGTTCGTGTCGAGCTTCAACCCTTCGCGGTAGAACTCGGTGAACTCGAACGCCTGGCCGCTGAGGAACGTGATGCCCAGAAGCGCCGTGGCGAGCAGCCACACCTTGAGCCCGCGCCGGTCGTCGCGCTGAATCGCCGCCAGCGCCAGCACCATCGTCACGCTGCTCATGAGCAGCACGAAGGAGCTCACCGACGTGAAGGGGATGTCGAACACGTCCTCCGGGTACGGCCCGACGACGCTCCGGTTGCGGTAGAGCAGGTAGGCCGCGATGAGGCTCCCGAAGAACAGGCACTCCGACGCCAGGAACAACCACATGAGGAGCTTGCGGTTGTCCAGGCCGGTGTTGGTCGGGGCCGGAGCGTGGAGCGCGACTGCCTCTTGCACGACATGCCCTCCTTATTCCGTCGCCGGTTCCAGCGCCCAGCCGTAGAGGCCGAACAGAAGCACCAGCGCGCCGATGGGCGCGAACCAGACGTTGTAGATGAGCGCGGCGCCCAGAAGCGGCGGCCCCAGGGCGGCGATCAGCGGAAACACCGACGGTGACGGCATGTGGATGGCGTGGCCCTCGCCGTGGCCGCCTCCGTGCCCGTCGCCCGAGGCACCCGCCACCGCCGGCACGACCTCGCCGTGCTCCGTCTCGACGTACTTCCGCCGCCAGAAGTCGTCCAGCGAGCGGACCGTCGGAATCTCCTCGAAGTTGTAGTGCGGGGGCGGAGATGGAATCGACCACTCCAGCGTCCGGCCGTCCCAGGGGTCAGCGCCCGCGGGCTGGCCGCGCCTGAGGCTCACAATGACGTTGACGATGAAGACGACCACCGAGGCCGCGATGACGAAGGCGCCGATGGTGGCGATCAGGTTCCAGACGTCCCAGCCCAGGCCCTCGGAGTAGGTGTAGATGCGCCGGGGCATGCCCAGCATGCCCAGGACCATCATGGGCTGGAATGTCAGGTTGAACCCGATGAGCATCAGCCAGAAGTGGAGTTGACCCAGGCCCTCGTGGAGCAGCTTCCCGGTGAACTTCGGGAGCCAGTAGTACACACCGCCGAAGAGCGCGAACATGGCCCCGCCGAACAACACCTGGTGGAAGTGCGCCACTACGAAGTAGGTGTCCTGCTGCTGGTAGTCCGAGGGCACCATCGAGTGCATGACGCCGGTCAGACCTCCCGTGACGAACATCGCCACGAAGCCGACGGCGAACAGCAGCGGCGTCTTGAACCTGATGGAACCGCCCCAGAGGGTGCCCAACCAGTTGAATATCTTCACCCCCGTCGGCACCGCAATCATGATCGTGGTGAGGCCGAAGGCGGAGTTCGCGACAGAGCCCAGGCCCGTCGTGTACATGTGATGCGCCCACACGCCCCAGCTCATGAACCCGATCGCGATACCCGAGAACACCACGAACGGATACCCGAACAGCGGCTTCCGGGAGAACGTGGGCAGGATCTCGGAGACGATGCCCATCGCCGGCAGGATGAGGATGTACACCTCAGGGTGGCCGAAGAGCCAGAACATGTGCTGCCACAGCAGCGGCGTGCCCCCGGCCGCCGGGTTGAAGTAGTTGGCGTCCCACAGCCGGTCGAACATGAGCTCGAAGAGCGCGACGGCGATGACCGGCATCGCGAAGATAATCAGGAACGACGTGACCAGCGTCATCCAGACGAACAGCGGCATCCGGAACAGGGTCATGCCCGGCGCCCGCATGTTCAGGATGGTCACGATGAAGTTGAACCCGGAGGCCATCGACGCCAAGCCGAGAATCTGCAGGCCGATGGCCCAGAAGTCCATGCCGTGGTCGGTGGAGAACTGGTCGAGGCTCAGGGGCGCGTAGCCGAACCACCCGCCTTCCGGGGCCCCGATCTCGCCCTTGAAGATGTTGCCGCCGGTGAAGAAGCTCGCGTTCAGGAAGAGCCCGCCGAGCAGGAACAGCCAGTAGCTGAAGGCGTTCATGCGCGGGAAGGCCACGTCCCGCGCGCCGATCATCAGCGGCACGAGCAGGTTGAAGAACGCCGCGCTCAGCGGCATCACCACGAGGAAGATCATCGTGGTGCCGTGCATCGTGAAGATGCGGTTGTACTGATCGGGATCGAGCAGCGAGCCGTTCGCGTGGGCGAGCTGCAACCGGATCAGCAGCGCCTCGACGCCGCCCATCAGGAAGAACACGAACGCCGTCACGCCGTAGAGGATGCCGATGCGCTTGTGGTCGACCGTCGCGATCCAGCTCCAGAGCCCGCGGTTGGTCGCGGCCTCCTCGCGGATGCGGCGCAGGGCCTGCGCCAGTCCCGCCGGCTGCGCTAGCGCTTCTGCTGTGGCCATGGCTCGACTCCCGAGCGCGCCTCCGCGCTCATTTCTGTAGCTGTTCGTTCACCCACTGCTCGAACTCTTCCTCGCTCACCGCCACCACGGTCATCTTCATCTGCGCGTGTTCCAGCCCGCAGAACTCGGCGCACTGGCCGCCGTAGCGTCCAGGTTTCGTCGCGTTGAACCACATGTGGTTCGTGCGCCCGGGGATGGCGTCGAGCTTGCCGGCGAGCCGGGGCACCCAGAAGCTGTGGATCACGTCCGCCGCCTCGAGGGTGACGGAGATGTCCCGCCCGACGGGGACGTAGACCTCGGGGCAGCGCGACGGGCAGGCGCCGATGATGGTCAGTGGCTTGCCCTCCGCGTCGGTGTACTGGGGATATTCGAACTGCCAGTTCCACTGGAATCCGCGGACATGCAGCTCCAGCGCGTCGGCGCCGGGCGTCTTCGCGAGGTCGATGATGCCGGCGATCATGGGCACGGCGAGGCCCGCGAGCAGGAGCGTCGGCGCGATGGTCCACGCAACCTCGAGCCGGGTGTTGCCGTGCGTCTGCTTCGGGAGGGCAGCGTCGCGCCGGTGGCGGTACCGCCACAGCGCGTAGACGAGCGCGCCCTCGACCAGGAAGAAGATGACGATGGCGGGCCACATCGCCAGCTCGAAGAGGTCCTTCTGCTTCTGGGCGACGTCGCCGCCGGGGCTGAAGGTGTTCGGCGTGCTCTCGGTCACGCAGCCCGCCGCCAGGAGCGCGAGTAGCGCCAGGGTGGCTGCGGCTCCGCCCAGCCGCGCCAGCCAGAGCGGCCGGGGGCGCCCGAAGTGTGGCATCGGTCGGACTCCTTCCCGTCGGAGCGGGACGCTGGACCGGCGCGCCGAGGCTCGTACAGAAGCCGGCGGCCGGGTTCGAAAGCGTTAGCGCATTTGCCCCAAGAGGGCGTGCGTTTGCGGCTTCGGCTCATGTCTAACACCACCGGATCGCAGTGTCAAGGAATGGCGCGTCTGCCCCACGCGGCATACATGGGACGACGACGCGCTTAAGGGGCGGCCTTCAGGGAAGAGGACGTCCGACGCGACCCCGGCCCGCCCCTTCTGCCCCGACCTCTCCCCTTCGATGAAGGCCACGCTTCAGCGCGGCCGGCGTGTCATGGGTGGGCGCAGGCGTGCCGGGCTACGGTACGCCGGGCAGGCTGAAGCCTGCCCTTCATCAGTGGGGACGCCACGCTTCAGCGTGCCCGACGGCCCATGGCCCGAGGGGTCCGAGGTGGGGGCCCGCGTACGTGGGCCACGAAGGCGTGCCGGGCTACGGTACGCCGGGCAGGCTGAAGCCTGCCCTTCATCGGTGGGGACGCCACGCTTCAGCGTGCCCGGCGTGTCAGGAGGGATACGGTCATGCTGAGGAGGCCGCAGGCCGACGAAGCATCTCTCCTCCCCCACCCGAACGCCGCCCACCCCCGCCGGCGCCTCCCCTGTGCCCACGGAGGCCCGCGGCCGACGGGCATCGTGGTGCGCCGGAGGAAGAGATGCTTCGGCCTCGCTCGGCTCGGCCTCAGCATGACCGCGAACCCCCTTTTCGCGCAACGAGGCCGATCCCCTCCCCCAGGATGAAGGCCACGCTTCAGCGTGGCCGGCATGCCATGGCCCGAGGGGTCCGAGGTGGGGGCCCGCGTACGTGGGCCACGAAGGCGTGCCGGGCTACGGTACGCCGGGCAGGCTGAAGCCTGCCCTTCATCGGTGGGGACGCCACGCTTCAGCGTGGCCGGCAGACCATGGGTTCAGGCGGGCAGGCTGAAGCCTGCCCTTCATCGGTGGGGACGCCACGCTTCACCGTGGCCGACAGGCCATGGCTGACGGGATGCGCCGGGGAGAGCACGAGGGCCACCCGCATGGGTGGCCCTCGTCACGACACACGACGAGACGGCGGCGCCTACCGCTGGAGGATGTGCACGGCCATGGCCGCGGCCTCGCCGCGAACCATGCCCCCGCCGTTCTGGGTCAGGCCGACCTTCGCCTTGCCGTCCTTCACCTGGCGCTCGCCGCATTCGCCGCGAAGCTGCCAGAACACTTCCACGAGCTGGGCGCAGCCCGTAGCCCCAATGGGATGCCCCTTCGAGAGCAGCCCGCCCGAAGGGTTCACCGGGATCCGCCCCGTGAGCTCCGTCACGCCCTCGTCGATGAGCCGGCCCCCTTCGCCCACCTTGCACAGGCCCAGCTCCTCGTACTCGATGATCTCGGCCGGGGCCGAGGCGTCGTGCAGCTCG
>DATLZC010000089.1:0-12580 GCA_035574215.1 Dehalococcoidia bacterium
GACTGCGACGCCCGCAAGCTCGTCATCGTGTGCGAGACCTGCGCGAAGGAGCTGCGCCTGCGCGCCAAGCCGGTCGACGAGGTCGGCATGATGACGATGCTGCTCAACGATTGCCGGAAGGACCTCGAGGACTGCCTCGATTATCTGGCTGAGTACTGGCAGGAGGACCTCGACATCGACCCCGAGGACATGGACAAGCGCCTCGAGGACGTCGACCCCGTGGCGTTCGCCGAGGAGGACAACTGGCGGCGTCGCCTGGAGGAGGAGTACCTCTCCTACCACCAGTGGTTCCGGGAGCGGAATATCCGCATTCCCGATCCCGGCTGGCGGTCCGAGTACGTCGAGGAGATCATCGCACTCGGCTACGACACGTTGCTCGGGGACTGATCGGTCCGCGAAGGAAGCGACACGAACGGCGGCGCCCGGTCACGGCGCCGCCGTCGTCGTTTTGTCGTTCGGCGTCAGGACACGGCCCAGCGCTCGCGCGTGGCGACAGGGACGACGGGCGCGGCTCGCGCGAGGGTCTCCTCGATGCTCTGGGCGAGCGCGTCCAGGCCCCAGCCTCGCTCGGCCGAGATGAGCACGGCCTGCGGGAACCTGGCCCTGAGGTCCGCCGCGAGGTCGCCAAGGGCGTCGGGTCCTTCGACCGGACGGCCCTCGTGGTCGACCAGGCGGTCGATCTTGTTGAGGGCGACGACGCGCGGCTTCTCACTGAGCCCCAGCTCCGCGAGCGTGTCGTCGACGGTCTGGCTCTGCTCCGCGGCGTCGGGATGGGTGATGTCGACCACGTGGAGCAGGACGTCGGCGTCGGCCAGCTCCTCGAGCGTGGCCCTGAACGCCGCCACGAGCTGCGTGGGGAGCTTCTGAATGAAGCCCACGGTGTCCGTCAGGAGCACGTAGCTTCCGCTGGGAAGCGTCATCCGGCGGGTCACGGGATCCAGCGTCGCGAAGAGCTGATCCTCGACGAGCACGTCCGCTGACGTGAGCGCGCGCATCAGCGTGCTCTTGCCGGCGTTCGTGTAGCCGACCAGCGCCACCACCGGCACGCCCGTGCGCGCGCGACGCCGGCGATACAGGGCCCGGTGGCGGCGGACCCGCTCGAGCTCGGCCTTGAGGCGGGCGATCTTGTTGCGGACGAGACGCCGGTCCGTCTCGAGCTGCGTCTCGCCGGGGCCGCGCACGCCAATGGCGCCCGGGGCGCCGGAGCGCCCGCCGAGCCGCTCGAGGTGACTCCACTGGCCCGCGAGGCGCGGAAGCAGGTACTCGCTCTGCGCCAGCTCGACCTGGAGGCGGCCTTCACGGGTGCGCGCGCGCATCGCGAAAATGTCGAGAATCAGAGCGGTGCGATCGAGCACCTTGACCTTGAGGGCGTTCTCGAGCGTCCGCTGTTGCGACGGCGTGAGCTCGTCGTCGAAGATGACCATGCTGTAGCCCAGACGCTCGCGCTCGGCAGCGATCTGCTGCAGCTTGCCCTTCCCGATGTAGTGCGCGGGATTCGGATGCTCGAGGCGCTGGACCGTCATCCCCGCGACGTCGGCGCCCGCCGTGCGGGCGAGCAGCGCGAGCTCCTCCATCGAGGACCACGAGCGACGCCCGTTGGCGCCCCGCAGTTCGACGCCGACCAGGTAGGCCCGCTCGCGCTCCGAATCGGTGGGATGAAGACGTGCGGTGCGTGTCTTCGCCATCACCTCATTCTATCGGAGGGGCGCCCCGCGAGCGGCGCGGGCACATGGTTCACAGCCCCGCCGCGAACGACAAAGCTAAACGACACGGTAGACGAATGCGTCTTCGATATACGTGCCGTTGATCGCGGACCCTGTAAGGCGGATGGAGGCGATGCCTGGCCCGGTACGGAACACTCGTCGGAGCGTCCGAATGAAGGGGCTGCGGGGGCTTACGACGGAGACGTTGGGGAGCAGGTCGGCTAGACCGATGTCTGCGAGGGCAGACTGCACGCGCCGATATGTCTCTGCGGGCCCCTCGGTGTCCACGAGGGGCGTTGCTAGCAGGAGGTGCCACACGCCGGTTTCAGAGCTGTACAGCCACAGCGCCACATCTAGCCGAAACTTGGCGTGATCCAGCGCCTCGACGACCCGCCGGCCGTCCGCTATCTGCGACTCTACCAGTGCGACCGTATCCACGCGAGCACTCCGGACTTTCGGCTGGCGACGGCACGGTAAAGGTCGAACGCCTCACGCTGACCATGCCGGAGGTACCGGCTATTCTCGGACCAATCCTTTGCCACCGCCCAGTTGACCGCGAGTTGAGGGTCCACCTTTGCCGCCTCGCGGAGTACATGTTCCAACCCCGCGATCCTCAGGAGCTGTTCGAGGTTGTGTGAATGGCTATCTCTGACCGTGCGCAGGTCGGGAAAATCGAATCGCTTCGTGTTCCTCGCGATACAAGCCTTCAGCGCACATTCTACCGCGTACCCGGCTAGATAATAGGCCCCATCGAAACACGATTGGCTCAGAAGGGCCTTTGCCTCCCTGAGCCGCAATCTAGCCAACTGCTGCAGATCGGATCGATTCATCGTACAGCAGAAACGGCTGCGAACTGACGTGTGTGTATATCAGCCGGCGGTCACTGGGGCAAGGGATGGCCCGTGCCACCCGAGCGAATCAAGGTCCGGGGCGTTTACACGTTCGACTCGACGTCGGCGATGATCTCGAAGTCGCGCTCTTCCAGGGGCGCGAGCTCGCCCCGGCGGTACGAGTCGTACAGCTCGAAGAGCAGCTTCTTGTGGGGGCGCTTCCGCCCGATGGGACACTTCTGCCAGTCTTCGATGGTCTCGTCGCAGTAACCCCAGCGGCGCTCGCCGCACTTGGGCTGGAGGTAGCGGGCCAGTTCGGGGAACTTCTTGTGGATCTCGGCCCGCATCAGCGAAACCACCTTCCGGAATTCCCACTGGGCCCGCGTGCACAGCCGGAGGTCCGCGATGTGCAGGAGTTCCTGGAAGTTGACGACGATCTTGAAGTTCGTGTTGGCGGCGTTGGGGATGAGGAACCGGGCGTCCTCGGCCGGGACGCCTGCATCGAGCATCTCCTGATAGAGCTGGCCCAGCCGGTCGAACATCTCCTCCATCTTCTCGGCGAACCCGGCGCGCACCACGCTGTCGGGGATGGTGTACGGGAACTCCCCCTTCTTGAACGGCACGTATCGCTGACTCTGCTGCTCAAAGCTGATGCCCATCCGGTGCCGCACGAACTGGTGGCTGAAGGCGCGGCTCACTCCCGAGATGGCGAATTCGAACCAGCACTGCTCCAAGGGCGACGAATGCCCCGTCTCCAGCCGCTTCTCGATGAAGTCGATCATCTGCTCTCGCGAAATCCGCTTCGACTCGATACGCTCGTCGATCTGCTGGGGAGTCAGCGCGGAGTAGGCGGTGCGGTACGCCAGGTAGAGCGACCGGATGGGGTCCTTCGTGTGGTCGAGCAGCTTCACCTGGATGCGATTCGAGGCGGTCTGCATCCAGGTCGGCGGCTCGGTCGCGGGTGCGCGGGCTTCGGAATCGGGCACGTGCGTCTCCCTTCGCTCCGCCAGCATTGTACAGGACACGGCGGCGCCGGGCGCTGCCCTTATGGTGAGCCTTCCTTCAAGTACCGCTAAACTCAGGCCTTGGACTGTTGTAGGAGAAGGTCAAACGCGTTTTTCCCATCGGGACGCATATCTCTCCGGACGGAGGATTGAGGTGAACGGGCGGGCCGTTCCGTTGTGGTTGAGAGCGCACTGGCCGTGGATGATGGCCTTGGTGGCCGTCTTCCTGCTCCACGTGCCGACGCTCGGTTACTACTTCAGCTACGATGACCTGGTACCCTTTGCGGACATTCGCAATACCCCTGCCGGGGAGTGGGTGCGGAACGTACTCACCATGCGTGACGCGACCCCCAGTTGGCGCCCGCTCACGATGCTCTTCTACCTCGGGGAGTACAAGCTGTTCGGCGAGCACGTCCTGGCGTATCGCTTGTTGCATCTGAGCGTCCACTTGCTGAATGTCGGCCTGGTCTACGCCCTCGCAATGCGGTTCACGCGTGAACGGGGAGCGGCGATATTCGCGGCGCTCGGATTCGGCGTGTTCGGCGCCGCATGGGACACGGTGAGCTACCTGACGGCGCTGCCGCACGTTCTTGCCGTGGGATTGGTCCTGCTGTCCGCGTATCTCTTGTTGGAATTCGTGGAGACTGGAGAGACCCAGACTGACTTGTGCTGGGGCAGCCTCGTCTTCTTGCTACTGGCCTTCTTCGCGGACGAGGCTGCGGTGGTCCTAGCGCCCGTCCTGCCCCTCTTGTACCTGCTGTCTCCACGCCGCACGGGGTCGTGGCGGCGATTCGGTGTCATCGGGGCAGCATTCGCGACTCTTCCCACCGTCTTCGGAGCCGTGTTCTTGTTTTGCGACTGCCGCGATTCGTTTACCGTGGAACAGCGGTGGAATTTCACGTCCATCCAGCAAAGTTGGATGTATCTCGGATGGCTTGCCGTGCCGGCAGGGGAGCCACCATATCGATTCGAGCTCCAGCAGTGGATCACGGGCGGCCTCGGCCTGGCCATCCTCGGCTATGGCGTGTGGCGGGGGCCCTGGTGGGTTCGGTGGTCGGTCGCCGCCGCCGCACTGGCCCTCGTTCCGTACGTGCCCATCGAGCCAGTGACCGGATTGAAGCTGTCCGTGTATCCGCGGTACGCCTACGTGGCGTCGCCTTTTTTCATACTCGCCCTCACGTGGGCGCTAATGAAGCTGTCGTCTAGCTTCTCCCCTACCATGGCCGCGCGATGGCTGACATCGGTTCTCGCGATTGGAACGCTGCTCGGGTATTCCACTGAGACGCTCGTATACAACGAGCGGGTGCTATCGGGCCACGAGCCCACCCGTCATCTCGTGGAGGAGCTGAGGGCTCGCAACCTGCCCGTCGGCAGCCGGGTCATGCTCGTCGGTGAGCCATGGTCGAATACCTTCGCCGTGTTCGCTGGCCTTCCAACCATCCGGCGCTTCGTGTACGGCGACAGTATGGCGGCGCCCGTCCTCGAAGGATGGAGGCCCGATGTCCTCGACCTGTGGCTCCGCCGGCGCTCGTATCAGTTGGCGCCAGGCGAGCTCGTCCTGCGATACGACAGTGGCAGATTCATCGCCATTACCCCTGACGATATGCGGCGCGGCGCGCTGCGAGCGATACCGCCCTGAGACCGCTTTCGCGAGCGGCGGAACGTGAGCGGGATTGCCGCTCGCACCATTCTTCCTCCGCACTCGAGAACGACCGCGGACCGAAATCCTGCGCGAAGTCAAGCTTGAGACTCTGGGCTTGACGGGGATAATGCGTGCATATACACTCGGCGCATGCCGTTGGAGCTCGACCTGTCCGCGACGAAGGGCTGCTATTGTCTCGCCGCACGGCGCTACGCCCGCGCCATCACCCGCTTCTACGAGACGAAGCTGCGGCCCCACGGCCTGCGCGCCACGCAGTTCTCGATCCTGGCCGCGTTGGCCCTCAAAGGGCCTACGCTCGTCGGCGAGCTCGCCGACCTGCTGGGTCTCGAGCGAACCACGCTGACCCGCAGCGCCGCGCTCCTGGCGCGCAACGGCTGGGTCGGGGTGCGGCGCTCCGGTGACGCGCGGGAGCGCCCGCTGTTCATAACGGACGCGGGACGTGCGAAGCTGGAAGCGGCGATGCCCTCGTGGGCCGAGGCGCAGCACGAGGTCGAACGCCGTCGCTGGGCGCCTCCGACGTCGCAACGCAGCGACGGGGCGACTGCGCGCTCGGGCAGGCCGTCGGAATCAGCGGTGGGAGAAGAGAAGGGAGGCGTGATGGCCTAGACCCGACGCAAGCAGGGCGATGCGACGGAGCCCCCGATGTCTCGAGGCCGTCCATCGTCGATCCGCCACGGTACGCAGTCGCCACAACGGGGCGAGAAGGGAGTCGCATCGTGACCAAGCTGAACGTCTACCTGAACTTCCCCGGTAACGCCGAGGAGGCCTTCACCTTCTACAAGGCCGTCTTCCGAAGCGAATTCTCGTCGCTGGTCCGCTTCGCCGACATGCCGATGGAAGGGCGGAGCATGTCCGAAACGGACGCGGCCAAGATCATGCACGTCGCGCTGCCCATCGGCGACGATGTCCTGATGGCGTCGGACGCGCCGCCGAGCATGGGCTTCGACGTGAAGTTCGGCAACAATGCGTACATCTCCGTCCACGCGGACAGCAAGCAGGAAGCCGACAGGCTGTTCACCGCCCTGTCCGAAGGCGGCGCCGTCGAAATGCCGATCGCCGATCAGCCGTGGGGAGACTACTTCGGCAGCCTCACCGATCGCTTTGGTGTGCAGTGGATGGTGAGCTACTCCAATCCCAGGTGAAGGCGCTCTCCGAGAGCCGCCGTAATCCCCGAACGAGCCGTCGGTGACCCCGCGACGGCCGAGCAGGTTGCCGGGTCGCCCGCAGCGCAAAGAAAAGGAGTCGTCATGCCGGACCGCGTTCACGTTCTGGTCGGAACGCGCAAGGGTGCGTTCATCTACTCATCGGCCGACCGCCGCTCGTGGGAGGTCGAGGGCCCCATTCTTCCCGGGTGGTCGGTGTACCACATGGCGGCGGATCCGCGGTCGAACCCGCCCAGGCTGTACATGGCCGCGAACCACTGGGCCTGGGGCCGTTCCGTCGCCAAGAGCGCCGATCTCGGGAAGACGTGGGACTTCCGCAGCGAGGGGCTCGCCTTTCCTCCTGACATGAAGGGCGCCGCGCCGGAAATCCCGGGGGCGCCCGGTGAATGGTCCAACACCCCGCCGGGGGTCATCGGCAATGTCTGGTTCGTGGCGCCGGGTCACGCCAGCGAGCCGGGCGTGGTCTACGCCGGTACGCAGCCCGCGGGGCTCTTCCGGAGCGAGGACTGGGGACAGAGCTGGCGTCCCGTCGAAAGCATGAACCGCCATCCGTACCGCAAGTACTGGAGCGGAACGGGCGGCGGCGACTCGTGCCTGCACTCGGTGCAGGTCGACCCGCGCGACCCGAAGCGGATCTACCTTGCGGTGGGCGCCGGTGGCGCGTACCAGTCGCGCGACGGCGGCGAGACGTGGGAGCTCTTCGCCCACAACGCCGTCGCGACGCACCCGGAGGCGAAGAAGCTTATCCAGGAGTTCATCGTCGAGGCCATTCCGGCCGGGGCGGACCGGGGCCCGTGGGACAAGGACCCCGCAGGCCTGAACGAGATGCACAAGATGCGCCTCGACCCCAAGCGTCCGGACCGCATCTGGGCGCAGGCGCACTGGGGCGTCTTCCGTTCCGACGACGGCGGCGCCACCTGGGCCGACGTCACCGAGGGCCTGCCGTCGTTCCACGGCTTCCCGATCGCCGTGACGCATCACGAGCCCGACGCGGTGTTCGTCGTCCCGCTGGACTGGGGAGCCGACAACTTCCGGGTCTGCCCGGGGCAGTTCACGGTGTACCGCACGGGCGACGCCGGGAAGACGTGGGAGCCTCTGACGAGGGGCCTGCCGGGGCCGCACGATTATCAGAGCGTCTACCGCGAGGGGCTGGACACGGACGGCCTCGACCCCGAGGGCGTGTACGTCGGCACGAGCAACGGCCACCTGTACGCCAGCGCTGACACCGGCGAAGGGTGGGCGAGGCTTCCCGGGACGCTGCCGCCCATCCTGTCGGTGACGTGCGCGGTGTGGTAAACAGGCGCCGGTCGCCACGGGAGCCGAGGTGTTCCGGTCCATCGAGGCGTTCCTGACGTATTTCGACGCCGTGCACCGGCGCGCCGTCCGTGACGTGGGCATGCTGCCTCCCGAAGCCGATGGCTGGCGTCCGCCTTCCGGCTCCTGAGAAGGCGCCTGGAGCGTCAATCAGATCGTCGGGCACATGGCGGCGTCACGGCTGTACTTCGTGAGCGCGTACCGGGGCGAGGGATGGATCGCGCCTTCGCCGCCCGACGTGAGCTCGCGCGACCGCTGGGTTCCTGCGCTGGAGGAGAGCGCGCGCGATGTCCATCGGCTCCTCGAGGGCACGCCCGACACGTGGCTCGACCGCAAGATCCCGATGATCGACACGGAAGGGGCGCTGTCGGGCTGGCGCATCCTCGCGATGCTGGTGGAGCACGATATCCACCACCGCAGCCAGCTCGATACCTACGCTGGACTCAACGGCTGGCCCGTGCCGGACATCTTCGGCCGGAGCGCGGAGCGAATCGCCGCGCTCCAGGCCGAGCAGCGCCGCAAGCGCGGCCGCTGAGCCTGCGACGGCGTCGCCTCAGGGCGTCCAGGTGACCGTGCCGCAGCGGCGGATGAAGTGTTCGCCCGGGTAGCCCTGCAGCTCTCCGATGTCGATGAGCGCCCAGGTCGGCTGGCGGTTCGCTGGCGCGTCGGGCATCGTCACGAACTGGTTCACCGTCCCGTTGGTCACGGTGACGACGCCGACGATGGTGACATCACCGAGCGCGAAGGTCTCGGGCCTGCCCTCGGATTCGGGGCAGGGGTCGTTCGTACGGACGAGATACAGGAAGCCGTTCATTCCGTACGAGGGCGGGCTTCCGAAGTCGTCACCGTGGACGTAGAGGTTGAGTTGCCCGGGCGGGGGCCAGGGGTCGCCAGTTTCCGGAGCGTACGCCCGGAAGATGGTGTTGTCCTGACCGATCCCGCTCAGGTCGTTCTGGACGTGCAGGTCGCCGCGGCCAACCTCCCGGCAGGCCGACGCCAGCGCGGCGAGCGCCACCAGCGCCGCGATGGCTGCGAATGGTGTCCATCGTCCCTTCCCTGGGAGCATGCGATGCCTCCTTTCGCGCGCCGGCGCCGCTCCCGAGCGGGCCGGAGCGCTACCGGACCGCGATGAGCTCGACCTCGAACGTGAGCTCGGCGTTGGGCGGGATGACCGGCGGCCGGCCCTGGGCTCCGTACGCCAACTCAGGCGGAATGATCAGCTTCCGCTTGCCGCCGACCTTCATCGTCGCCAGTCCTTCCTCCCAGCCCGGGATCACCTGGCCTACGCCGAAGGTGTACGTGATGGGCTCGCCGCGGTCGTGCGAGCTGTCGAACTTCGTTCCGTCGGCGAGCCATCCGGTGTAGTGAACCGAGACGGTCTGCCCCGGCTGTGGCGACGGTCCGTCGCCCACCTCGAGGTCGATGATCTGCAGGCCGCTCGCCGTCACCGTCGCCACTCCTTCCCCGGAGGCGCCGCCGTTGTCGCCGTCTCCGTTTCCGCCGCAGGCCGCCACCGCCAGCGCGGTGAGCGCGGCCAGCAGCCCCAACCAGCGACATCCCTTCACTCCGACGCTCCTTTCTCGATCGGTACTCCGCGAGGGTACGCGATCTGCGCCCCGAACAGAAGATGGGGGCGCGCCCGGATTTGCGGGCGCGGCGGCGTTCCGGTACGCTTCGGATATAGGAACGAAGAGAAGCCTCCGCTGCGATATCTCCCTCTCTGGGCCGAGTCGGTGTCCTCAGGTCGTGGCGCAGGGCGCCTCGATTGAAAGGAACCGACATGTCCGATACCTTCCATAGCTTTGCCCTCCGGCCGTCGTCGCTCCGCGCGCTCGACGGCATGGGCATCCACACGCTCACGCCCATCCAGGCTCAGGCGATCCCCGCGCTGCTCGTGGGACGCGATGTCATCGGCCAGGCGAGCACCGGGTCGGGGAAGACGCTCGCGTTCGCTCTGCCGCTCATCGAGCGCGTCGACCCCGGGGAGCGCGCCCTGCAAGCGCTCGTCCTCGTGCCGACGCGGGAACTCGCGCAGCAGGTGGGCGAGGTCATCGCGAAGCTGGCCGAACCGGCCGGCCTGCGAACGACCCTCGTGTTCGGCGGCCGCGCGCTCGGCCCGCAGCAGGACGCGCTGCGCGCAGGCGCCCAGATCGTCGTCGGTACGCCCGGCCGCGTCATCGACCTGATGAACCGCCGGTCGATGCGGCTGGATCGCGTCCGCTATCTCGTGCTGGACGAGGCGGACGAGATGCTGGACCGGGGATTCGGCCCCGACGTCGAGCGCATCCTGGCGGCGACGCCGGGCGCGCGACAGACCGCGCTCTTTTCGGCGACGACGCCCGAGTGGGTGCATCGCGTCGCCGGGCGCCACCTGCGCGAGCCGGTGATCATCCACGTCGCGTCGCAGGGCGATGATGCGCCCGACATCGAGCATGTAGTGTACGAGGTCTGGCGTGAGGACAAGTTTGCGGTGCTCCGCCGTCTGCTCGATGAGCCGTCCGAGGGCGCGACCCTGGTGTTCGGGCGGACGAAGCACGGGGTTCGCAACCTCGGAGCGAAGCTGAGCCGTCTGGGCTACCAGGTCGATGTCCTCCAGGGCAACCTGAGCCAGCAACAGCGCGACCGGGTACTGCGCCGGTTCCGCGAGGGGAGGACGCCGATCCTGGTGGCGACGAATGTGGCGGCGCGGGGGCTCGACGTGCTGCACATCGGACGCGTCATCAACTTCGAGCTTCCGGAGACGCACGAGCTGTTCACCCACAGGGTGGGCCGCACCGGCCGTATGGGCCGGGCCGGCACGGCGATTACGCTGGTTGGGCCCGCTGACCTCCCGAAGTGGCACGAGATCGAGCGTGGGCTCGGCCGGCGGCTCCCGCGCATGACCGCCGATGGCCAGCGGGTGACGCCGGTCGCGCCGGCGCCGGCGTTCGGAGCGCGGCGCGGGTGGCGTCGCCGGACGCGCGCTCGCGTCTGATCGGGACTACGCGTCCGGTGCGACGTACCGCATGATAGGCCTCGTCGGCGAGCGGCGCGCCACTTCGACGAACCCGGCGTCTCGGAACGCCGACACGAGCCCGGTGAACACCCACGGGTCTGGCATGCCGCCCTCGCCGGGGTCCACCGGGTAGCCCTCGACGATGCGGGCGCCGTGGTCGACGGCGTGGCGCACGGCGGCCTGCAGCAGCGCCGTGGTGAGGCCCCGGCGGCGGTACGGCCTCGCGACGAAGAAGCAGACCACCGACCAGACGGGCTGCTCGTCGACCCGCTTCAGCGTGCGGGAGCGGTCGAGTTTGGAGAAGGCGTCGCGCGGTTGGACGGCGCACCAGCCCGCAGGGCGTCCATCGACGTACGCGAGGAGCCCGGGAATCTGCCCCGAGGCGACGATCCCGCGGAACGCCCGTTTATTCTCCTCGCCCTTCTTCTCCTCGAACTCGGCCCGGGTCTGACGCCACCACATGCACCAGCAGCCGCCGGATGCGCCTCTGGGGCCGAAGAGCGTCTCGAGGTCCTGCCAGCGGTCCGGCGTGAGGGGTCGGATGTCGAGCGGACGAATGTTCATGGGCGCGCTGGTCATACGTCCTCCTTTCAATATCAACGCCGACGGAGGTTCGCTCGCGTCAGACGTGTTCGCTGAGCAGATGGCGGACACCCCTCACGATGGAAGAGGCCATGTGCAGCGCTTCATTGGCCTCCTCAACGCTAACGCGTTCGCCGAGGCTCAGGTCGGGATACCGGGTAGGGTCGTAGTAGCGGTCCAGTGTCTCGCATTCCAGTGCAAACCCTTCCAGTCTCTTGTCGTGGGTCGCCGCGCGCTCCAGGAGCTGCCGAAGGTTGTGGGTCCTGGGATACTTGTTCTCCTTATCGATTAAGAAAGGTCTTGAGTATCTTTTCAGCAGCCTGCTGGCTCGCGAAGCAGGCTCGAGAGGTGAGGCCCGCCTCGATACTGACTTGGGCCCAGCGGAGGTCCTCCTGGGCGAACTCGACCCACTTGGAGACGTCAAGCTCGCTCATACACCGTCTTGCCCTTTTGGAGAATCTCCTCGGCGACGAAGAAGCGTTCTTCTCGGAGCGCTTTCTCGAGCTCTCGAGGTGTCAGGACGACGATGTCCGTCGGGACGTGACGAATAGCTGCCAACGGGCTGGCTAGCTTCCGTAGTCTCTCGTAGAAGCGGTCCTGCGTTTCCGCGATCACCAGCAGGTCGAGATCGCGCCATGGCCGTCCCTGCGCCGCCGATCCGTAGAGGATCACCCGCTCCGGTTCGTACACGGACCTGATGGCGTCGAGGATGGGCGCCAGGTGGCGGTCGACCTCTTCTGGACGATATGGCTCCGGATCGTACGCCGCGACAGGCCGGCGTCGCCTCGCGCCGGAGCCTCCCCTGGGGCGCTGAGAACGGGCGCGCCCGCTCACTCGCGTCACCCTCCGCGCAGGGCCGGGATGGAGGAGCGGTCGGCGATCGCCAGGCCCGCCCGGGCCAGCACGATGACCTGGTCGCCGATAGTCTCGAACCCTGCGCCCACGGTTCCGCCGGCCAGGAACCGCTGGTGCATGTTCTCGAGAATCACCGCGAGCTTGAAGTGCGCGAGTGCGGTGTAGAAATCGAGATGATGGAGGGCGCGCCCGCTGCGCTCGGCGTACCGGGCAGCCGCCTCGGCCCTGGTCGGGAAGCCC
The DNA here is from genome assembly GCA_035574215.1 of Dehalococcoidia bacterium. Classification (GTDB taxonomy): domain Bacteria; phylum Chloroflexota; class Dehalococcoidia; order DSTF01; family JACRBR01; genus DATLZC01. The sequence continues at coordinate 12,350 of DATLZC010000089.1, forward strand.
GGCAGCGTCATCACCGACGTGCTGCCGACGACGGCACCGGGACCGTCGCCTGTGGCGTCCCGCTCGGGCCAGTACATCATCAGGAGACCCACGTCCGCCAAAGGGTCGCCCAGCGTCGCCATCTCCCAGTCCAGCACAGCGACGATGCGCCCGTCGTCGCTGAGGATGCAGTTGTCCAGCCGGAAGTCGCCGTGCACGATGGTGCTGTCGGCGCTTTCGGGCAGCGCCGCG
>DATLZC010000090.1:0-5722 GCA_035574215.1 Dehalococcoidia bacterium
ACGGTGGACGAGCCCGAGTTCCTCTCGGCCCTCATCGAGGAGGGGGAGAAGGTCATCGCCGAGCTCGAAGCCGCCGACGCCAACGGCGCCCCCCACCTCGACGACGCCGTCATCCCCCTGGAGGTGGTTCATGGCTAGCGCCGAGGTGCGCCACGCTTCCATCGTCCCCGGCCTGGACGAGTGCATCGACCGGGCGGTCGCCTACTTCCGGGCGACGCAGGCTCCTGAGGGGTACTGGTGGGCCGAGCTCGAGTCCAACGTGACGATGGCGTCGGAGCACCTGCTACTGGAGCGCGTGCTCGGCATCGCTGACGAGGGCCGGACCCGCAAGATCGTGCGCTACCTCCTCGAACGGCAGCAGCCGGACGGCTCGTGGCCCATCTACTTCGGCGGACCGGGCGACCTCAGTGTCACCATCGAGGCGTATTTCGCGCTCAAGTTAGGAGGTCACGATCCCTCCGCTCCCGAGATGGTCCGGGCGAGAGCATTCATCCTCGAGCATGGGGGCATCGCCCGCGCCCGAGTGTTCACGAAACTCTGGCTCGCGCTGTTCGGGCAGTTCGACTGGAACGCCCTGCCCGCCATGCCGCCCGAGGCCATCCTGTTCCCTTCGTGGTTCCCGTTCAACATCTACGCCTTCGCCTCGTGGGCGCGCAGCACCATCGTCCCTATCCTGGTGGTCTGGGCGCATCGCCCCGTCGTTCCCATTCCTTCTGAGCTCGGCGTCGACGAGCTCTACCGGTCGCCCGAGGAACGGAGCAAGCTCCAGTTCCCGCGCGATCGCCGTCCTTTCACCTGGCGCAACTTCTTCCTGCTCGCCGACCGCGCGCTGCGGTGGCACGAAGCGCTGCCGTGGAAGCCGCTGCGGCGCATCGCGCTGGGCGCCTGCGAGCGCTGGATCGTCGAGCGGCAGGAGGCCGACGGCTCGTGGGGAGGCATCCAGCCCCCGTGGGTGTACTCGCTCATCGCCCTGAAATGCCTCGGGTACCCGAACGATCATCCGGTGATGGCGAAGGGCATCCACGGGCTCTTGCACGACTTCGCTCTCGAGACGGACGAGACCTTCACCGTGCAGCCGTGCGTGTCCCCGGTGTGGGACACCGCCCTCGCGATCACCGGGTTGCGCGAAGCCGGCGTCCCGGCCGACGACAGCGCGCTGCTCCGCGCCGGCCGGTGGCTCCTGTCGAAAGAGGTTCGCCGGTACGGCGACTGGTCAGTCAAGGTGCGTGGCGTCGAGCCCGGAGGCTGGGCGTTCGAGTTCGCCAACGAGACGTATCCCGACACCGACGACACCGCCGAAGTCCTCATCGCCCTCCGGCTGCTCGACCTCGAGGGCGAGGCGCAGCCGGCGGCGGCGCGCGCGCTGCGCTGGCTTCGCGCCATGCAATCGAAGAACGGCGGATGGGGCGCGTTCGACCGCGACAATACCCGGACGTTCGTAACCCGCATCCCGTTCGCAGACTTCGGCGCGACCATCGACCCACCCAGCGAGGACGTGACCGCTCACATCGTGGAGGCACTCATACTGTACGGGGCGTCCCCGGACGACCCGGCCGTCCGCCGTGCCCTCGAATACCTCTCGCGGACACAGGAGCCCGATGGCTCGTGGTTCGGACGGTGGGGTGTCAACTACATCTACGGCCTCGGGGCGGTCGTGCCGGCGCTCGTGGCCGCCGGCGTGAGTCCGCATGGCGCGCGGATTCGCAAGGCGGTCCGCTGGCTGATCGACCACCAGAACGCCGATGGCGGGTGGGGCGAGACGTGCGCGTCCTACGACGATCCCGCCCTCCGAGGCCAGGGGCCGAGCACCGCCTCGCAGACAGCGTGGGCGCTGCTGGCGTTGCTGGCGGCGGGCGAAGCGTCGAGCGACGCGGTGCGCCGCGGAGTGCAGTATCTGGTGCGCACCCAGCAGGCCGACGGTCAGTGGGAGGAGCCGTACTTCACCGGCGTCGGCTTCCCGCGCGACTTCATGCTGAAGTACCACCTGTACCGCAACTACTGGCCGCTGTGGGCGCTCGGCAGATACCGCCGCATCCTGGCGGGCGAACCCGTCCATCTGCCCGGAACGGACCCGTTGCGATGACCACGACCGCCCTCTCGGCCGCGCGAGCGGCGTCTCGCCCATCCTTGCGCGAGGCGTACGACTGGTGCCGCGCGTACGCCCGGGCTCGCCAGGAAAACTTTACGGTCGTCTCGTGGTTTCTCCCCCGGGACCTCCGCCCGCACTTCTTCGCGCTGTACGCCTTCTGCCGGTGGACCGACGACCTCGGCGACGAAGCCGCGGGTGACCGGCTCGCCCTGCTCGACGCCTGGGAGCGCGACCTGCGCGACTGCTTCGAAGGCCGGCGCAGCTCCCCGCTCTTCGTCGCGCTGGGCGCGACCATCGACCGCTTCCACATCCCCCGGGAGCCGTTCTTGCGCCTCATCGAGGCGAACCGGATGGACCAGCGAATCAGCCGATTCGAGACCTACGAGGACCTCCTGCGCTATTGCGAACACTCGGCGACGCCCGTAGGCCGGATGGTGCTCGCGGTGCTGGGGTACACGGACGAGACGCGCGGCAGGCTCGCCGACGCGACATGCGTGGGCTTGCAGCTCGCCAACTTCTGGCAGGACGTGTCGGTGGACCTCCGGAAGGGGCGGGTCTACCTGCCGCAGGAGGACCTCCGGCGCTTCGGCTACACGGAGGAGGAGCTGCGGGCGGGCGTCGTGAACGACGCCTTCCGGGCGCTGATGGCGTTCGAGGTCGAGCGCGCGCGGCGGCTGTTCCGGGAGGGCCGCGCCCTCGAATCCCTGATCGACCGCCGCGCGCGTCTCGACGTTCGCCTGTTCCGCCTGGGCGGCGAAGCCGTGCTCGACGCCATCGAAGCGGCGGGCTACGACGTGCTCACCCGTCGCCCTCGGGTTCCGGCGTGGAGGAAAGCGTGGCTCGCGCTGGTGAACGGCGCGCGCCTCAAGCTCGGACGATGACGGAGGAAGCGATGTCGGCGACCGCGGCCATCCCCGTCGAGCGCTCTCGGTGGGAGCTCTCCGACGCCTACGCCTGGTGCAAGGCCTACACGCGCGAGCGGGCGAAGAACTTCTACTACGCCTTCGCGATCCTGCCGGAGACGAAACGCAACGCCATCTACGCCGCGTACGCCTTCAGCGGGCACGTGGATGACATCGCTGATGAGCTGTCGGACCGCGCGGAGCAGGAACGGCAGCTCGCCGAGGCTCGGCACTGGCTGCGCGCGTGCTACGCGGGCGAGCGCGAAGGCCCGCTGTTCGTCGCGCTCGGCGACGCCATCGATCGCTTCGGGATTCCGGCCGCCTACTTCGAAGAGCTGGTGAATGGCGTCGAGATGGACTTCACCGTCGACCGGTACGACACCTGGGAGGACCTCCGCCGCTACTGCTACCGCGTCGCGTCCATGGTCGGCCTCATCTGCACCTCGGTGTTCGGCACGAAGGCGCACCCGGAGGCGGAGAGCTACGCCGTGGACCTGGGCGTCGCCCTGCAGATCGTGAACATCATGCGGGACGTGCGGGAGGACGCGGAGCGCGGGCGCGTGTACTTCCCGAAGGAGGATCTGACAGCGTGCGGTCTGACGCCCGAGGACATCCTCGCCTGCCGTTATGACGAGCGGTTCGTCGCGCTCATGCGCCGGCAGGGCCAGCGGGCGCATGCGTACTTCGCGCGGGGCCGGCGGCTCCTCCCGCTCCTCGACCTCCGGTCGCGGATGTGCGTGAACGTCCTCCAGGGCGTGTATGCGGAGATTCTCGCGCGCATCGAACGGCGGCGGTACGACGTCCTGAGCCAACGGATCGCGCTCTCGGGACGGGAGAAGTTCATCGCTATCGCGAAGCTGTGGGCCGGCGCTGCGCTGGTCAGGCCATCATGAAGGTCGTCGTCATCGGGGGAGGGCTCGCCGGACTCTCTGCCGCCTGCCGCCTTGCGGACGTGGGACACTACGTCGTCGTGCTCGAGCGGCGTCCCTGGCCCGGCGGGAAGACGTATTCGTTCGTGGACCGGGAGCCCGGAACGGAGATCGACAACGGCCAGCATATCCTGATGCGGTGTACGACCGCGTACACCGACTTCCTCGCGCGCCTGGGAACGCTGGACCGCGTCCGCTGGCAGCGCCGCCTCTGCGTGCCGGTGTACGACGCGAGAGGAAAACGTGGCGCCATCACAGCCGCGCGCTTGCCTGCGCCGTGGCATCTCTTGCCGGCGCTGCTGCGCTATCGGCATCTGCGCCCCGTCGAGCGGCTTCGCGCCCTTCGCGCCGCCGCGGCGATGGCGCGGGGCGAAGCGTCGGCGCCGCGGGAAACGTTCGCCGCCTGGCTTCGGCGCCACGGACAGAGCGAGCGGCTCATCCGCGACTTCTGGGACCTCGTGGTCGTCCCCACGCTGAACTGCCGGTCGGAGGTTGCCGACGCGGAGCAAGCGCTGTTCGTGTTTCGCACAGGGTTTCTCGCCTCGCCGCAAGCCGCCGCCATCGGTGTGCCCACGGTGCCTTTGTTGGACCTGCACGTGCGGCCCGCAATTCGTTATGTCGAGAAGCGCGGCGGGGAGGTCCGCCCTTCCCTGCCGGCCGCGTCGCTCGAGGTCGAAGACGACGCCGTCGTCGCCGTCCGCTGCGCCGGCGGAGCGCGCATCGAAGGGGACGCCTTCGTGCTGGCGACGCCGCCCGCGGAGGCGTGGGCGCTCATCCCGCCGGCGTGGCAGGCTCGGCCCGAGTTCGAGGCCCTTCGGCGGTTCCGCAGCGCGCCCATCGTCAACGTGCACCTGTGGTTCGATGGCCCCGCGGCCCCGTTCGAGTTCGCCGCCTTCACCGGATGCGATTTGCAATGGGTGTTCGACCATTCCCGAATTCGCCGCGCTCCAGCCAGCGAGCCGGCGCATCTCGTCGTCTCGCTGAGCGCGGCGCAAGACCACCTGGACGCACCGCCTGGCCCGCTTGTCGACCGGCTGGTGGCGCAGCTTCGGCGGGCGCTTCCGCAGGCGGCGTCACGGCGTTTGCTCCGTGCGCGCGTCGTCAAGGAGCCTCACGCCACGTTCGTGCCGGAGCCCGGCCTCGCCCGTCCCGGCCCCGTCACTTCGATACGAAACCTGGTTCTCGCGGGCGCGCACACCGACACCGGTTGGCCCGCGACGATGGAATCCGCCGTGCGCAGCGGACTCGCGGCCGCCGCCGCCATCGAGGAGCGGCGCACGGCGCTGGAACGCGCTCACGCAGGCGCGGTGGCATAGGAGGTCCTCCATGGGTATCCCGCTCCGTCAGGCAGTCGCCGTCAGCCTCTACCTGCTCCGTCAGCGTTTGAAAGGGAACCGGCGCTACCCGCTGGTGTTGATGCTGGAGCCCCTGTACCGGTGCAACCTGGCGTGCGCCGGATGCGGGAAGATTCAGCATCCGGAGCCTGTGCTCAACACCATGCTCACGCCGGAAGAATGCTGGGCGGCGGCGGAGGAATGCGGGGCGCCGGTCGTGTCGATCGCCGGGGGTGAACCACTGATCCACCCGCAGATCGACCGCATCGTCGAGGGGCTGGTGCAGCGCCGCAAGTTCGTCTACCTGTGCACGAACGCGATCCTGCTCGAGCGTTGGCTCCCCAGGCTCAAGCCGTCTCCCTACCTCACCCTGAGCGTCCACCTCGACGGCCTGCGCGACCTGCACGACGCGATGGTGGATCGCGCGGGCGTCTTCGACAAGGCCGTGGCGGCGATTCGCGAGGCGAA
>DATLZC010000091.1:0-3252 GCA_035574215.1 Dehalococcoidia bacterium
TCGAGGTCCTCCGGGCGCACCCCGGGCAGGGCGGCGGTGAGCTCGATGGCCTCCGGCGTCTCGCGGATGTCCACCGGGAAGTAGCCGTAGCTCCGCGAGCCGTTCACTCCCGGCGCCACCCACCGGAGGGGCCGGAAGTCCTCGAACAGCCGGTCCATGGCCTCGCGCATCTGCTCGATCTCCGCAAACGGGTCCCACCGAACCAGCGTCGTCATCGTCACTCACCTCCTCTTACCATCAGGGTGTCGGCGTCAGTGTGCTCGGCCGTCGCTTCTCGCTGGCCCCTGCTGTCGCTTCCGCCGATCCGTATAGCATACCCGCGCGGCCTTGTCAAGCCCTTTGATAGCTTACCTATCAGCTTTGCTGCTCCGGCCTTGCAGAGGTCGATCGGCGGGCGTAGAATAAGGGCGATGGCGCGCGACTACTACGAGATCCTCGGGGTGCCCAGGAACGCGTCGGACAAGGAGATCCGGCAGGCGTATCGTCGCCTGGCCCGGAAGTACCACCCCGACGTGAATCCTGGCGACAAGGCGGCGGAGGAGAAATTCAAGGAGATCAACGCCGCCTATGAGGTGCTGTCCGACCCCGAGAAGCGCCGCAAGTACGACAAATACGGCGACCGCTGGCAGTACGCGGACCAGATCGAGGAGATGCAGCGCCGGGCCGGCGCCCGGGGCTTCCGCTTCGGCGAGGGCGCGCCCTTCGAGTTCGACCTGGGCGACCTCGGCGACCTCGGCCTCGGCAGCATCTTCGATCTCTTCCGCCGCGGGCGGCGCGCCCGCCCGGCCGACCTGACCTACAGCGTCGAGGTCACGCTGCAGGAGGCGTACACCGGCACGACGCGCCTCCTTCAGATCACGGCGCAGGAGCCGTGCGCGACCTGCGGCGGCGCCGGGGAGATCGCAGGCGCGCTCTGCCACGTCTGCCAGGGCGCGGGCGTGCTCGAGCGCACGCGGCGCCTCGAGGTGAAGATTCCCCCGGGCGTCCGCGACGGCTCGCGCGTCCGCATCGCCGGCGAGGGGCAGGCCGGCGCCGACGGCCGCCGAGGCGACCTCTATCTGCTCGTCTCCGTTCGCCCTGACCCGCGCTTCACGCGGAAGGGCGACGACCTCGAGCAGACCGTCTCGGTGCCCTTCACGGACCTGGTGCTCGGCGGAGAGGTCCAGGTGCCGACGGTCACCGGCCGGGTGGCGCTGAAAATTCCACCCCTCACCCAGAACGGGCGCGTCTTCCGTCTGCGGGGCCTCGGCATGCCGCATCTCGAGAATCCGCAGACGAAGGGCGACATGTACGTCAAGGTGGTCGCGAAACTGCCCGAGCGCCTGGACGAGCGCGAGAAGGCGCTGTTCGAAGAGCTGAAGGCGCTGGGAGTGTGAGATGGTCGACGAGCGCGAGAGGCAGAACGAACTGGACGATACGCCGTGCTACGTGATTTCCGTCGCGGCGCGCATGGTGGGCGTGCATCAGCAGACGCTGCGCTCCTACGAGCGCCTTGGGCTGATCAAGCCCGCGCGCTCGGCGGGGCGCATCCGCCTGTACTCGAACGCCGACATCGCGCGCCTGCGGCAGATCCAGAGCCTGATGAACGACCTGGGCGTCAACCTGGCGGGCGTCGAAGTCATCCTGCGCATGGGCGACCGCATCCGGAAGCTGGAGGAAGAGCTGCGGGCCGTGCGCGCGGAGCTCGACCGGCTGCGCAGCACCCGGCTCCCCGCCCCGCGGCAGTGACTGGCCCGCACCGACGCCGACGTCGAACCGACCGAGAGGGGATAGACCCATGATGCGACAAGACCGATTCACCCAGCAGGCGCAGGAGGTGCTCGCCGCCTCCCAGCAGATCGTGCGCGAGCAGCGCCACGCCCAGTGGGACGTCGAGCACGTCCTCCTGGCGCTCCTCCAGCATCCGGAAGGTCTCGCGTCCGAGATCATCCGCCGGATGGGCGTCGACCCCGCGCGGGTCCGCGCCCGCGTCGCCGAGACGCTCGAGCGCGCGCCCAAGCTGGGCTACGACGTCGTCCAGATCTACACGACGCCCCGCATCGTGCGCATGCTCGAGGCGGCGAACGCTGAGGCCGAGCGCCTCAAGGACGAGTACATCAGCGTCGAGCACCTGCTCATTGCCATCGCCGACGAGCGCGAGGGCGACTCGGCCCGCATCTTGCGCGAGTTCAACATCGACAAGGAGCGCATCTACCGCGCCCTCGAGGAGGTCCGCGGCTCCGCCCGGGTCGACAGCCCCACCGCCGAATCGAAGTACGGCGCGCTCGAGAAATACAGCGTCGACCTCACCCGGCTCGCCGCCGAGGGCAAGCTCGACCCCGTCATCGGCCGCGAGAACGAGATCAAGCGGGTGATGCAGATCCTCAACCGGCGGACCAAGAACAACCCGGTCATCATCGGCGAGGCGGGCGTCGGGAAGACCGCCATCGTCGAAGGGCTGGCCCAGAAGATCGCCGCGGGCGACGTGCCCGAGAACCTGCGCGGGCGGCGGCTGCTGGCGCTCGACATGGGCGCCATGGTCGCCGGCTCGAAGTTCCGCGGTGAGTTCGAGGAGCGCCTCAAGGCCGTCATGGACGAGATCAAGCGGGCGGAGGGCGAGATCATCGTCTTCATCGATGAGATCCACCAGGTGGTGGGCGCCGGCGCCGCCGAGGGCGCTATCGACGCCAGCACCATGATGAAGCCCGCCCTGTCCCGCGGCGAGCTGCGGGTCATCGGCGCCACTACCCTCGACGAGTACCGGAAGTACATCGAGAAGGATCCCGCGCTGGAGCGCCGCTTCGCGCCCGTGTTCGTCGACGAGCCCTCCGTCGAGGAGACCATCGAAATCCTCCGGGGGCTGAAGCCGCGCTACGAGGCCCACCACAAGGTGGAGATCACCGACGAGGCGCTGGTGGCCGCAGCGCGGCTCTCGGACCGCTACATCACCGGCCGGTTCCTGCCCGACAAGGCCATCGACCTCATCGACGAGGCGGCGTCCAAGCACGTTATCGAGCAGCAGTCGCTGCCGCCCGAGCTGCGCGAGCTCAAGCAGCGCATCGATGACCTGAACAACCAGATCGAGGCGGCGGCGCAGAAGCAGGACTACGAGACGGCGGCCCGGCTGCGCAGCGAAGCGCTGCGCCTCCAGCAGGAGTACGACCAGCGGCGCGAGGCCTGGCAGCGCGAGCACCACATCGACCTGCGCGTCACCGAGCAGGACATCGCCGACCTCGTGGCGTCCATCACGGGCATCCCCGTGCAGAAGATGGT
>DATLZC010000092.1:0-26277 GCA_035574215.1 Dehalococcoidia bacterium
CTACGACGCCGGAGCGTGGGACTTCCTGCGCCCCCTGGTCCTCGAGTACGACCGCCACATCTTCACCATGCCGCAGTTCGTGCCCGACGGCCTCAGTTCCGACACCGTCGTCATCATCGCGCCCGCCATCGACCCCCTGAGCCCGAAGAACATGGCGCTGCCCGACGAGCTCGTGCGCCGTATCGTCGAGTGGAACGGCGTCAGCGCCAATCGGCCTCTCCTCACTCAGGTCTCGCGCTTCGATCCCTGGAAGGATCCCCTGGGCGTAGTCGACATCTACCGGCAGCTCAAATCCCGGCATCCGGAGCTCCAGCTCGCCCTCGTCGGCTCGATGGCGCTGGACGACCCGGAGGCCTGGGGCATCTACGCGAAGCTTGTGGAGGCGACCGCGGACGACATGGACATCCACGTCCTCACGAACTTCACGGGCGTCGGGAACGTGGACGTGAACGCCTTCCAGCGCCATTCGACCGTCGTGATCCAGAAGTCCATTCGCGAAGGTTTCGGGCTCGTGATCTCGGAGACGCTGTGGAAGGGGACGCCCGTGGTCGCGGGACGCACGGGCGGCATCCCGCTTCAGATGCCCGACGGCACAGGGGGCTTCCTCGTGGACGCCGATGATTGGGCCGATCGTGTCGACGAACTGCTGCGCGACCCCGAGCGTGCCCGCGCGCTGGCGGAGCTCGGCCAGCGGCGGGTCCGTGAGCGCTTTCTCATCACGCGGTTGGTCCGCGACGAGCTCGCGGTGCTGGCGTCGCTCGCGGACTAAGGGGCGATCTCGCTCAGCGGAATCTTCCGGACGACGTTGCCTGCGCTATCAGAGACCAGGATGGCGCCGTCCGCCGCCCGCGCGAGTCCGATGGGCCGTGGAGGCGTCCCCCGGTAGCTCGGAACCTCGTAGGTGCGCTCGAGGACGCCGTCGGCGCTGAAGACGAGCACCGTGCCGTGAGCGGGGTCGGTCGCCAGGAGGCGTCCGTCGTCCAACGCCAGCAAGTACGGGCGGTCGGTGATGTAGTTGCTGCCCCACGATGGCACGTCGATAGCCGACACAGGCTCGAACGACGCGGTGACCCGCACAATGCGCAGGTTCCAGTAGTCGGCGATGAAGATGTCGCCGTTCGGTGCGATGGCGATGCCCACCGGTTCCCATAGCTCGTCCAACGCGGGGTCCCCATCCCCCGGCCTGGCGTCCGGGTTCTCGGCGAGCGGGAACTTCTTTCCGAACGTGGCCAGAGGCTCGCCGTCAGGGCTGTACTTCACGATGCGCGCGTTCCCGGTGTCGGCCACGAGCAGGTTACCGTCAGCGTCGATGGCGATACTCCGCGGTCCGAAGAGGAGCAGCGGGGTCAGCTCCTGTCCGGGAAGGTAAGGCGCTCCCCACGCCTTCACGAAGTTGAGGTCGCGATCGAATTTCTGGATACGGTGGTTCCACGTGTCCGCAACGTACACCGAACCGTCGGGCCCCACGGCGATCCCCCACGGCCCGTCGGTAGTGCCGGGCGGCTGCGCGAAGCGCCCTTCGCCCTGCCCGATGCCCCCGATGGCGACCTGCGCGTTGCCGTCGGGCGCTAGCCGCTGCACGCGGTGGTTCCCCGTGTCGACCACGTAGATGCTCCCGTCGGGGCCGACGTCCACGTCCGCGGGCTGTTGATACTGGCCCGCCCGGGCGCCCGAGCCGCCGAGAATCACCTGGTTGCCTTCGACCACAACAGTGGGCGTATCGGGCGGCTCGTAGGTCGACCCCGGCAGTCCCGGCTGGAAGCTCGCCGGGAAGAAGGCCACGGCGTCCGCCGACCCGGTCGGCGCGGGCAGCTCCCGCTCGAAAAAGAACCGCCGCCAGCGCGACCAGGCACCCGGGTCGAACAGATCCTCGACGAACCGCGCGAACGAATAGCCCCGGTAGCTCTCGGGGAACCACGCCCGGTGCCGGTACGGCACGCCCTCCGACAGGCCATGCGCGGCCGGGTCGATGTACCCGGCGTTCGACTTCGCCGCGAGCACGACCGCGCCCTCGCGAGGCACGTAGTCGGACCCCATGGTGGGGTAGCCGACATTCGTGTATTTGCGGAGATACCAGCTCCATGGCCAGGCGAAGCCGTCCGTCGCGTCGACGTCGATCGGCAGCGCGTAGCCGAGGCCCGATTCGGCCGCCAGCCGGTCGATTTCGTCGCGCACCTCACGCAGGTCCCGCGTGGTCTGCGTGTAGATGAGCATGTCCCGCGGCTCGTCGCCGTGGCGAATGGCCGCCTGCCAGGCGACCTTGAACGCGAACACCGCGAGCATGGCCATCACGCCCGCGACGGCGACCTGCCGCCCAACGCGAGGTTCGTACGAAAGGTACGCCCAGACGCTCGCGCCGGCCGCGACCACCAGCAGCAACCAGCCTCCGACCGCCGCCGTCGAGAACGGCCCCACCGCCAGGAACACCACCGTGCCGAGCGCTGCGCCCGCGATCACGTACACGTACGGCGCCCATCGCTCGAAGGCGGGGAGATCGAGCTCCACATGGGTACGACGGAAGAAGTCGTTCACATAGCGCGCGGCCAGCACCGCGAGCGGCAGCGCCAGATGGACGTTGAGCCAGGGCATCTTCTCGCCCGCGAGCGTGAGGCCCATAAAGGCGCCCATGAACCAGAACAGCAGGAACCGCGTGAACAGGTCGAGCCGCACCAGCAGGATGGCCACCATCACGACGGTGAAGCCGAGCGCGTTCCGTACCGACTCCGTCGTTTCACCGCCGGCGGCGGCGATGGCGATCACGGCGAGCAGAGCCGCGCCCGTGATGAGGCGGTCCCGTAGCTCGCCGCGGAGCCCGTAGTACAACGTCCCGGCCAGCGCGATGAGCAACGGCATGAACTCGTACACCGGGAGGAGGATGAAGTAGTAGTACTCAGGCTGGTCACCGCGGCGGGTGTGCTGCTCCTGCAGCCAGTAGTCGAGCGAGCCCCAGATGCCGGACCAGAAGCCGGCCATGTTCGTGAACGCCGTCGTGAAGAAGAAGGTGAAGACGAAGTAGAAGACGCCGCCGCAAATGAGCCAGCGGCGGACGTCCCAGAGCATACCCACGTAGGCCGTGAGGAAGATCATGGCGAGCAGGCTCGTCTGCGCCATCGTCTTTTCCCCGTCAGCGATGTGGTCGCCAGGGGCGGTGTCGAAGCCCGCGCTCTTGAACCATTCGATCCCCAGACCGTCGCCGAGAAGCTTCTGCGTGATGCCGGCGGTGAACTGCGGGGCCGTCAGCGTGCCCAGCACGAGCAGCAGTGTGGCTGCGTCCGGCCATTCGAGCCGGTACCGCTCGCGCCAGCGCCCGAGGAAGGGCCACACCACGACGACGAGCCATGCCACCGGGAACAGCGCCGCGATGATGGCGAACCTGCGGAGGACGTCGTCCGTGCCGAGCGCATCGGCGATCCTGTTTCCGATGTCGACCGCCACCATGTAGTTCAGGAACACCAGGAAAACGAGCGCGGTCATGAAGGTCGTCTCCTTCGTCGCGAAGGAGAAGGCGAGCATGGCCGCGGAACCGAAGAGCCAGCCGTCGTTGCGCGTAGCGAGATACCGCCACATGCACACGACCAGCGCCATGGTCCAGAAGGCGGTGTAGATGTCCTCGCGAGTGAACCGGCTGTAGTAGAAGAGCGTCGGCGAGATGGCGATGAAGAGCGCAGCGGCGAGGGTCCCCAGCCGTCCCAGATAGCTCCGCAGGAGGAGCGGCAGCAGGATCAGCCCACTGCCCATGCTCGCCGCCAGCACGCGCGCCGTGTAGTCGCTATCCCCCAGCAGCTTCATGACGGCGGCGTTGCCCATGAACTGGAACATGCCGTGCATGAAGGGCTCGTGGAAGAACTTGATGCCGTTGGCCAGGTCGTAGCTGAACTTCGCGTGCAGCGACTCGTCGTGGTGGATCGCCCGGGTCCCGAGATCGTAGAAGCGGATGACCGCGCCGAAGAGGAAGACGACGCCGTAGGTGAGAGTCTCCCACTGTGACCGGACGAGGGCCGCCGCCTGCTCGAGCCCGAGGCTCTGCGCCCACGGGGTCGACTTCAGCCGCTCCGTGACGTCGGCCGCGCCCGCAACCCGCTCCTGTTTCGCCATACCCGGAGCCGATTCCCTCCTAGCGCCCGCGCTCACGAACGGAGACGGTGCTGTAGATGCGCGTCTCGCCGCTCTGGAAGACGGGCGGACCCAGAATCTCGTCGAACTTCGCGAGCGCCTCCTCGGGGAACTGCTCGCGTTCCGCTCTCCCTACGATAACGAACGTAACGCCGTACTGGTTCACGACGTCCGCGACATCCTGGGGATTCGTGGACCGATAGAGTCGATCGATGTCCGCCTGACGCGATCCCTGGGACTCGGTTTCGCCGCGCCACTGGAGCTCGTGCCCGGGCCATTGCAGCAGGGTCGGAAGCCCGGTCGCGGCGGACATGCGGCCTCCGTAGGTGTAGTCGGCGCCGACCGCTTCGGCGATCACGATGTTGTCACGCCTGCGTGCGTACAGCCATTGGATCGCGTCGTACTCGCCTGGGTCCAGCTTCCGGACGAAGGCGAGCCCGTCCAGCGTCCGCGGGCCGCGCAGGCCGTCGGTGCGCGCCAGCGTCGCGCCCACAGGATAGAGGAGCCCCCCGAGCAGGACAATCGCTGCCGTTCCGGCCCAGGCGAGCGCCCACGGCGCCGGCCGCTTCGCGCCCACGCCCTCCCTCCACAGTTCGTACCCCGCGCACGCCGCCGCGACACCGAGGAGCGCCCACGCCTGGAACCAGAGCTTGAACACGGTATTCATCCGCGTCCCGAAGGAATCGACGAGGTAGAAGAGCTCGGGGCCGAGCACGAGGAACACCCCGAGCGCCGAGAGCGTCAACGCGACGAGCGAAGCCGGGCGCGGGCGCTCCCGGGCGATCTCGCGCCCCAGCGCCAGCACCGTCGCGGCGAAGAGCGCTGCGAGCGCCACGAGCGTGAGGTACTCCCCTCCTCGATTCCCGAGGCGTCCGCCGAGACCCTCCGGCGCGTCACGAAGGGGCACGCCCAGCGCGCCCGCGACCGCCGCGATGGGATCCCAGAACAGCCACGCAGCGATGAGCGCCGCGGGCGCGGCCAACGCCATCGACCACGCTCGCGGCGTCAGGGGCCGTTCGCGATGCGCTTCGATCAGCCTGCGGGCGACGAACGGTACGAGCAGGACCGCCGTCGGACCCCAGAAGATCAGCATGTCGACTGGACGCGAACCGGGGTCGCTCGTCGCCGTCACACCGTCGGCCTGGCTGTCGAGGCTGCCGAAGAAGAACGGAGCGTACGCCGCGAGCGCCAGCCCCACGAGCGGCAGCGCGAAGCTCGCGAGGTCGAGGGCCCGCGCGCCGACACGGCGGCGTCCTTCCGGGCCCGCGAGCTGGAGATTCCGGACCAGCGCCGCGCCGATCAGAAGGACGCCGAACGTGGGGGCGTCCCAGGTGTTGATGAACCCGAGTCCGCCCACGAGCACGGACGCCATGGCCAGGCCGCCGGGCCTCCGCAGCCAGTACACCAGGTCGAGGGGTTCGGAGCTCCGCAGCAGATGCAATGCGACCCCCACCGCCAGCAGCATGAAGGGCAGCGAGAGCACATGCGGGTGCAGATCGCCAAGCACGAAGCTGAACGCCGGGAACTCGGTGATGATCTCGAGCTCGCCGCCCTCGAACGGACGCCGCAGAATTCGGCTCGCGCGGAACCACCACCAGTACGACCACGATTCGGTGGGATACCACCGGTCGGTGTTCGTGGGCCGCACGTCGAGGTCGGCGATCTCGAGCCAGCGGTAGAAGCCGTCGGGAAGGAGGCCGTGCGCCGCGGTGAACTCGAATACCCCTTCGAGGTTGCCGATGATCGCTACCAGCGTCACGGCCAGCGCGCCGAAGACGAGCGGGCGCATCCAGAGCCCCGCCCGCTCGAGCGCCGCAACGGCGCCCTCCCCCCGGTCGCTGCTCGCCTCGCCCCCGGCCTCGTCATCCTCGGCGCCCGTGGCCATGGCGACGACGTTGTACGCGAGGCCAAACGCCCCGGTGACCGTGAGCGCGGCGGTCATGGCCAAGCCGAGGTTGTAGCCGACGTTCGTCGCCACCCCGGCGAGCTGGCCGACCATCGCGACGAGCAGGTAACCGAAGTAGTAGTACGCCACGTCGAAGCCGGAGAGCCAGGGGTCCTGCGGAGGGAATCGCTCCGCCCGGCTCGCGGCGTTCAGGAACATAAAGTCCATGGGCTTCTCCGTGCCCGCGATGTCGGGCACGTACGAGCGCAGCCACAGGGCGACGAAGAACGCCAGCGCGAAGAGTCCCTCGACGAACAGCAGATACGCCCACCGGCCCTTCGCGAATGCGAGGAGCTCGTCCTTCCGCTGCCAGGCGACCCAGCACGAGACGAGCGCGATGAGTACGACGACAGCGGCGACGCCGCGGCCGGTGTTGGGCACGAGCCGCGCCATGTTGAGCGTCCACAGCCCGTACCCGGCGACCAGAAGGCCGAAGGGCCTGGAGAACGAATACCCGCGGTCGGGAAGACGGCCGAGCGCGAGGAAGGTCAGCGGAAGCGCCGCCAGGCCCACGACCTCGACGGCGAGCCACCAGGTGAGGGCGTCAGCCATGGCGCCGCCGGGCCTCGCGGTTCATGCCGCCGCCCCGCACATCGAACGGAGCGCCTCCCGCACCTGCAGCGCCGACTCGAGCACCGCGTCCTGCGAGCGGTCGGCCGCCACCAGGTTGACGTGCTCGCATCCCAGCTCGACGTACTGCATGATGAACTCGGCCACTTTCTCGGGCGGCCCGTAGGGAACGTACCGTTCGAAGCGCTCGAAGGGAATCCTGTAAAACCCTTCCATCCGTCGCGCCACCTTCTCCCGGGCCTTCGCTTCGTCCCGGTCCACGCCGAGCCAGATCTGCATGCCGAACTGGAACCGCACGTCGCTCCTGCCGGCCTCGGCGGCGAACTGCGCGAGCAGCTCCTGAATCTCGCGGAACCGCCGCGGAGAGATCCAGATGCCCGTGTACCCGTCCCCGTAGCGCGCCGCCCGGCGCACAGCCGCGTCCGACCGGCCACCCACCCACATCGGCACGCCATCGTCGCGGAACGGCTTCGGCTGCATGCGCACGTTGCGTAACTGGAAGTATTTGCCCTCGAACGTCGTCTCCTCGCGGGTCCACAGCGACCGCAGAATCTGCATCGCCTCGTCCGTCCGACGCGCGCGCGTCTTCGGGTCGACGCCGCACGCCCACCACTCGTCGGGGTCTTCGCCGCCGATGCCGATGCCCAGGATGAGGCGTCCCCTGGCGAGCTGGTCGAGCAACGCCACCTGCAGGGCCACCGGCGTGGGATGCCGCAGCGCCAGAAGGTAGACGCTGGTCTGCAGCAGCACTCGCTCTGTGTGCGCCGCCACCGCCGCCAGGTTGATCAGGCCGTCGTTCCCGGTTCCGTGAAAGGTCACGTGGTCGCCCGCGAACAGCCCGTCGATTCCCGCCGCCTCCGCCCGCCGCGCGGACGCGATGACCTCTTCCGCCGTCACGCCCGCGCGATAGTTCCACGCGCCGGTGGGCACGAACACCTTCGGCATCTTCATCGAGCGTTCCTTCTCCTTCCTGCGAACGTCTGGGGCGCTCCCGTGACGCAGACACTTACGAATCGGCTGCGGGCCGATCTGGTCCGTCCCGGGCCGGTCCGATGGCGCCGGCCGCCCTGAGTTCGGCGATCTCCTGCCAGGTGTATCCGGCCTCGAGCAGCGCCTCCTCGGTGTGCGCCCCGAGCTCCGGCGCGAGCCCTCGCACCGGCAACGGCTCGCCGTTTACGGTCACCGGCAGCGCCACCATGCGCACGGCGCCACGATGCGGGTCCATCACCTCCTGGATGTACCCGTTGGCGAGCACCTGCGGGTCTGCGGCGACGTCCGCGTAGTCCTGCACCGGGGCCACGAAGACGCCAGCATCGGAGAGGGCCCGCACCCAGTGCCCCGCGGGCTTGGTCGCGAACACGTCGTCGAGGATGGCGATGAGTTCGGGGGCGCCTTCGGCCACCCGCTTGCGATAGGTGTCGAAGCGCGGATCGGATTCGAGTTCGGGCCGCCCGATGGCGGCGCACAGCTCCGGCCACCGCCGATCGAACAGCATGCCGATGACGAAGTATTGGCCGTCCGAGCCGCGGTACACGTTCCAGAACGGCGTCGAGCCGGCCCGGCGCCTTCGCTGTGGGACCCGGCCCGTGAACAGGTAGTTCGTGATGTTGAACGCTTGCAGCGCGAGCTGGCTCCCGAGCAGCGAGACGTCCATCTCGATGCCCCGGCCGGTTCGCTGCCGATAGAGCAGGCCTGACACCACCGCGAAGCCGGCCATCATCGCGCCGACCTGGTCGGCCACCGGCACGCCCGCCGGCAACGGTGGGCCATCGGGCTCGCCCGTGACGCTCATGAGCCCGCCTCGCGCCTGCGCGAGAATGTCGAACGACCCCTCGGACGCTTCGTCGCCCGCCGGTCCGTAGCCGGACGCGTGCACGTAGACGATGTCGGGATTCACGGCGGCGACGTCGCGGTAGCCCAGGCCCAGGCGCTCCATCACCCCGGCGCGGTAGTTGTGCACGAGCGCGTCCGCGTCCCGGGCCAGAGCGAGCGCCGTCTCGCGGCCCGCCGGGTGCTTGAGGTTCAGCGCCACCGATCGCTTGCCGCGGTTGTGCGCCTGAAAGTACCCACCCAGCCCGGCGTCGGTGATGGGCTGAAGTCCCCGTCCCGGATCACCCCCGCGTGGCTCCTCGACCTTGATGACGTCGGCGCCCATGTCGGCGAGCATGACCGTCGCATAGGGGCCCTGCTGCCAGATGGTGAAGTCGAGCACCCGGACGCCTTCGAGTGGGTATACGGCCATCGTGGCGCCATTATACGGGGGCGCCCGCAGGCTCCAGAATCGCGCCCTTGCCCTACACCAGCGCGGCGGGCTTCTCGGCCGGCGCCGCCTCGCTTCGGCCCGACGCCGCACCCATGCGGTACAGCAACTGCAACACCGGCGGCGCCAGCAGGGTCGTGGCGATGCTCATGAACACGACGGCCGAGAAGATCTCGTCGGAGATGGCGCCGAGCGACAAACCGATGCTCGCGACGACGAAGCCGATCTCGCCCCGGGGAGTCATGCCCGTGCCCAGAATCCCCATCGAGCGCCACCCCAGACCCCAGCCCGCGGCTCCACATCCGATGACCTTGCCGACGATGGCGAGCCCCGTGATCGCCGACGCGAGGCCGAGGGTCCCCGGCTCCGTGAACACGGCGGGGTCCACCTTGGCGCCGGTGAGCACGAAGAAGAACGGCACGAGGAACTCGTAGATGGCCCTGACGTCGCGCTCGAGCCGAAGCTGCTCACGGGACTCCGCGAGCACGATGCCGGCGAGGAACGCGCCGATGATGCCCGCAAGACCGATCTCTGCGGCCAGCGCCGACAGCCCCAGCATCAGGCCGATGGCTACGAGCAGCGGAGCCGAGCCTACGCGGAGTCGCTCCAGATGTAGGCTGTAGCGGGCCATCAGCCGCGTGCCCACGAGGAGGGCGAAGCCGATGAACGCCACCGCCTGTAGCGAAACGAGCGCCACCTGCGTCACATCGACCGACCCCTCGCTCGCCAGGTCGGAGACCACCACCAGCACGAGCAGCGCGAGGATGTCGTCGACGACCGCCGCGCCGAGGATGATCCGGGCCTCCCGGCTACCCAGGACGCCCAGATCGCGCATGACCCGCGCGGTGATGCCCACGCTCGTCGCGACCAGAGCGGCGCCGACGAACAACGCCTCCTTGCCGCTGTGGTCCAGAAGCGCAATGAACCCCGCGCCGAGCGCCATGGGCAGCGCCACGCCGAGGATCGCCACGGCGCTCGCCCGACGGAACACGCGGAGGAGGTCCTCGAGGTGCGTCTCAAGGCCCACGTAGAAGAGGAGCACGATGAGCCCGAGCTCGGCGATGACCTCGTACACGAAGTCGAGGCCTTCCTGTGCGGCGTGCTCGGAGCCGAACAGGTCGATCATCGGGCCGGTCGGAACGCCGATGAGCTCCAGCGCATGAGGGCCGATGAGCATCCCCACGAGCAGCTCGCCGATGACGACGGGCTGCCGCAAGCGCTCGAAGATTTCGGCCGCGAGCTTGGCGAACAGAAAGATGAGGAAGAAGTCGAGCAGGACGCCCGCGAGTTCGCTCACACGTCCCTCGAATAACGGAAAGGAGTCCTTGACAGACTCCTCCAACGTGCGGGGTAGATGCGGCCCCGCGCCATGTTCCGATGGTCCATCGTGATTGTTCCGTCTCGAGGCCGACGGGTCAAGCGTCTTGTGTGGCCGCGAGGACCGTCGCTATGATGAAACCGGCGCCCCCGTAGCTCAGTTGGACAGAGCGCCGGCCTCCGGAGCCGGGTGCACAGGTTCGAGTCCTGTCGGGGGTACCAGACACACATCGTCTGAGCCTAAACAGCCCCTCGGACTCCTCCCACGGCTTCACGTACAGCGCCCGTCCCTTCGTGTCGAGCTTCACCGCCTCGAATAGGGTCCGGCACGCCTCCCGCCGCTCGGCCGTCGTCATGCCGTCCCACACCTGCCCGATGCTCGCGAGGCGCTCCTTCGCGAGCCGAAGGACAGCGCCACCTCGGGCAGGCAACCGGGCCAGGCGGTCCTCCACCGCCTGCAGCTCCGCGCGCCATTCCCGCTCACTGAGGGCCCCCGCCAGGTACGCCTTCGTGATGCGCCGCCGTCGATCCTCCAATTGGCGCCGCTCCTGGTCCTCGTCCGTCGCTAGGTCTTGGCGCCGGGCCTCCCGGTCCACCTCCTCCAGCCACGCGGGGTCGACGGCCATGCTTCGCACGATGCGGCCCATCTCCTCCTCCGCCTCTTCGCAGCGCCACATGGCCCCCGCCGCCGGGCAATCCACCCCGCGGACGACCGATGACTCGCGGTAGTACAAGTATCCGGCTCCCCGGCCCGCCCGGCTCTGCCAGATGGGCCCGTCGCAGTACGCGCACGTCGCCAGCCCCGCCAGGAGGCGCGGCTCCCGCGCCCGGCTGGGCCGCCTCCGCACCCGCGCCTGCGCCGCCAGGTACAGCTCCTCGCTCACGATGGGCTCATGCAGCCCCCGGCGCCGCTCACTTTTGTAGCGGACGAAGCCACAGTAGAAGTCATTTTCCAGGATGGACTGCACGAACGATGCTGTGAAGCGCAGGTTGCCCTGCTTCGACCGCGGCCGCAGGCCGAGGGCGTTCCACCGCCGCGCGATCTCGGTATAGCCGACGCCGGAGGCGTACTCCCGAAAGGCCTCCGCGACGGCCTCGGCCTCCTCAGGAACGGGCACCAAGGGCTCCCGTGTGCTCCCGGCCCGACGATACCCGAACGGCACGTCTCCCACGTGCAGCCCCCGCTCGAAGCGCTCCCGCTTCCCCTTCCGGATATGGAAGCTCATCTTGCGCGACCAGTAGGCGTTGAGCCCGAGGTCCAGGGTCAGGAGCACCCGCCCTTCGGCCGTGCCGTAGTCCACGTTCGAGCTGGCGTTCACGAGCTGGATGCCGTGCCGCTCCAGCAAGTTGTAGACCGCGAGGCCGAGCTCCTCGTCCCGCGCGAACCGGCTCAGGTCGTGCACGAGCAGAACGTCGAACTCGCCCCGCGTGGCGTCTCGCGTGAGCTCGACGATGGTCTGACGCCTCCGCCAGTCGTTGGTGAAGGCCGACTCGCCGGCGCCCACATACTCGCGGACCACCGTCCAGCCCTCGCGCTCGCAACGCTCCCTCAGCACGCGCCGCTGGGCGTCCAGCGACAGCCGGTCGGCCGCGGCTTGGCGCTCGTCACTCACCCGCAGCAGGAGCGCCGCCCGTTTCGTCATCGCTCTCCGTTCGCTCCATGAGCTGCCGGCGCCAGGACCGCACCAGCAGCTCCCGCAGCCGATCCCATCGAGGGCCGAGTTCCGGGACCGTCGGCCGCTCGTATAGGTCAAGCACCTTCGCACCAGAGTCAAGGCGCTCTTCCATGAGATAAGGCCCCCGCAGGCCCTTCCCAGGCCCGCCGGGAGCCTCTCCGCCGCTCCAGAGCGAGTGCTATCTGTTTGGCCCGACTCTCACAGATTGAGATTCAGGTCTACATCCAGCTTGCCGTCCCGTAGCCGCCACACAACTTTCCCGAACCGTAGGGACTTGCGGATCTCTTCACGATTCGCCTTCAATTTCTCGACCACCGCCGCGATGAGTTCGTCAACCCGATCCCGCTCCATCGCCCTCTCCTCCGTCCAACGCCGTCAGGGGCCGCTGCACATACACCCGGCTCCCACTTCCTCTTCCGTCGACTACAATCAGCCCCTCCAAGCTGAGCTGCTTCACCAACGCCGAGATGTTGACGCCGATGGCCTCGGCTGACTCGTAGAGCAGCGTCCAGGCGCCGGCAACAGGCTCCGCACCATCGTGGGCGCGGGCGAGCAGAAGTCGAAAGGGCTCCGCGCGCTGCAGCGCCCGCAGGGAGACCGCCGCCGCCCGCCCGGCCTCCTCCGCGAAGAACTCCCGAGCCTCGACGGCAGGGAGCGCCCCAACGGCGCGCCGGCAAACGAACCCAGGAGCGGCGAAGCCGGGCAGCATTGCGCTGGCCGGCGCGCGGAGGACGTCCAGATCCCGAGCCACATGAACGAGTTCGTGCCATTTCGCGACGTTCTCGACCCCGTGGGCATCCTTCACCCCAGGGATATCTCTCAGCCTTTCGTTCACCCGCACGAGCGGCCGGCCGTCCACGACGACCGTCTCGGCGAAGCGGTCCAGGGGCAAGGGCTCGAAGCGAAGGCTCGCGCCCAGATAGGGGAACAGCTCGTCCACCACCTTCGCGGGTGCAGGAGCAGCCGCCAGGCCGAACTCCTCCCGATATTTCGCCAAGAGCTCTTCCCGGAGGGACCGGCCGTACGCCCACGCGGCACGGCGGTTCGCCGCAACGAGCTCAATGCGCGCCATCGGCCTCCGTTCCTTCCGCGTCCAGCGCCTTCAACAGCTCCGCCATAGCCTTCCGCTTCCTGCGGGGCAACGACAAGAACCGGTGCAGGGCCTCCTCGGCCTCGAGCGCCTCTTCATCATCCAGGCCATATGCCGCGGCCAGGGCCCGCAAGCCGGAGCCCAACGCGGCGTCCTGAGGCTCGTGAGTGGGCGGCCCGGTCCGCCGCAGCGACGACCCCACCTCCCCTGCGACCATGCGGTCGAGGATTTCGCGGGGAAGGGTATCGGCAAGCTCCAGCATGCGCTTCAGGTCGCCGCCCAGGGCTGTGGCCAGCTTCGTCACCGTCGCCGGGTCCGGCACGGCGGAGTCGTTCTCCAGGCGAGAGAGGCGGAAGTAGGACAGGCCGGTGGCATCGGCAAGCTGCTGCAACGTCCACCGGTTCTCCCGCCGAAGCCGCCGGACGTACTCCCCAAACGTCAACTGTTCATCCATTCCGGCCCCAAACATAGCACGAGATTGACTGCCACCGCAAGTATTGCAGTTCGCCCAGTATACTGGGTCGCTGCGTGTGTCTACACCCCAATCGCCTGCGCCACCCGCTCCCAGCTCCGGTCCTCCTGGCCCTCAAGACGCCGCAGGTAGGTCGTCGTCACCGCGAGCGAGCTGTGGTCCAGGAACCGGCTCACCTCCTCCACCGTCTCCCCCGCCTCCCGCCGGAGCTTCGCCGCCGTGTGCCGGAACACGTGCACCCCAGCCCGCGGCAGGCCCGCCGCCTCCAGGTACCGCTGCAGGCGCCCGTAGAACGTCCCCGAGGTGATGCCCTCCCCGTTCCGCGCGGCCGAGGGCCACAGCGACTCCTCGGGCCCCATGGCCGCCAGGTCCTTCCCGTACGCCCGGAGCGCCTCCCCGATGGCCTCGTACGCCGGCCGGGGGAGCTCCCGCTTCCCCCGCTTCCCGCCCTTGCCCCGGTAGGTGTAGGAGACCCGCCCATCCTCCTCAATGAGGTCCTTCCGCCGCAGCCCCAGGACCTCCGCCCGGCGCCGCCCCGTGAGGACGAGGGTGAGCACGATGGCCCGGTCCCGCAGGCCCGGGGACGTGCGGGGGATGGCCTCGAGGAGCCTGCGCACCTCGCCCGCGCTCAGGCCCCGGGGCGGGGCGTGGGACGGCCGCGGGCGCTCCACCGCGTCGCAGGGGTTCGACGCGAGCGCCCCCATGCGGATGAGGAAGCGGTAGAAGCTCGACAGGCAGGCGAGCCGGGCCCCGATGGTCACCGCCGAGGGCTCCCGGCCCGAGAGGCCCCGCCCGTAGGCCCAGGCGAAGACCTCCTGCGGGCCCACCCGGTCGGGCGGCTTGCCCACGGCCCCGAAGAAGTGCCGGAGCATGCGGGCGTAGCCCTCGACGGTGCGGCGGGAGCCCGAGCGCCGCTCCTTCTCCGCCAGGAAGGCGTAGAGGGCGCGGTCCCAGGGGCTCGCGTCGTCGCGGAAGATGGTGATGGTCGCGTCCATGGCGCGCCTCCTCGCTCAGGGAAGTCGCACCATATTCGCGTCGTGTCAGGGGAAGTCAAGGTCCCGGTTCACAGGCTCGGGCGGGCGAGTTATAGTTTGTTAACCTTGGACAACGCGGGCGAGTGGATCCGTCGCATTCGCCGCGAGCTCGGCCTCACGCAAAGCCAGCTCGCCGAAAAGCTGGGCGTCACGCCTGTCACCGTCAGCCGGTGGGAGAACGGCCAGTCGGCTCCAGGACGTCTCGCGCAGCGAGCATTACTTGCGCTCGTCGCTGCGTACCCCGACTCGGCGCCGGGCCCGTCGGTTGTCCGCGAGCAGCCGGTTCCGTACTCGGTTCCTGAGGCTCCGGCGGTCCCGGACTTCCGGTCGGACGGCAGGATGCTGCGAGCGTTCGTTGAGGGGGAGCGCCTGCGGTTCGGCCACCTGTTCAGCCCCGGGTTCGGCAGGGAGATTTCCCTGATCGACCCGCTGCCCCACCAGATCATCGCCGTCTACGACGTCATGCTGCCTCAGCCGCGGTTGCGCCTGTTACTGGCGGATGACGCCGGCGCCGGCAAGACCATCATGAGCGGGCTGTACTTCCGGGAGATGCTCTGCCGGCATCTCATTCGACGCATCCTCGTGGTGTGCCCCGCGGGCCTCGTCGGGAACTGGAAGCGCGAGATGTCCAACCTGTTTTCGCTTCGCTTTCGCGAAGTCACGGGGCCCGATTGCGCCCATGACAACCCCTTCGCAGGCCCCAACAGCGACCTCGTGGTGATCAGCGTGGACACGCTCACCAGCGACCGCGTGTGGGCCCGGCTCGCCGCTGACGATACGCCTCCCTACGACCTGGCGGTGTTCGACGAGGCGCACAAGCTCTCAGCGTTCCGCAACGCCGACGGCACATTCGACACGACCGACCGCTACAAGGTGGCGGAGCAGATCGCGGGCGCGCCGCCTTTCCAGGAGTGGCGGGGCCGGCCTCGTCTTCCGTGGCACGCCCATCACCTGTTGCTGCTCACGGCCACGCCCCATATGGGCAAGGACTTCCCTTACTTCGCGTTGTGGCGCCTGTTGGAGCCGGACCTCCTGCCGACGCCCGAGACGCTCGAGGCGGCCGAGCCCGAGTTCCGCCGCTCGCACTTCATCCGGCGGACGAAGGAGCAGATGGTCAGGCTGGACGGGTCTCGTATCTATCCCGACCGAGAGAGCAACACGGTCAGCTACGACCTCTCTCCCAAGGAGCAGGAGCTGTACGACGAGCTCACGTCGTACGTCCGCAGCCAGTACAACCGGGCCCGCGTGCTGAACCGCTCGGCCGCGCGCCTCGCGATGAGCGTCCTGCAGCGGCGCGCCGCCAGCTCGACGCTCGCGATCCTGCGCTCGCTGGAACGCCGGCTCGCCCGTCTCGATCAGCACATCGCCGCGTTCCTCGCCGGCCAGCTCACGGACCGGTCCTTCGCGGCGCGCCAGCGGACGCTGGCCGTCCAGGACCCCGAAGAGGAGTGGACCAGCGACGAGGAGGCGTCGGTCGACGGACGCGAGCGGCGCGATGTCGCCGAGGACGAGGCCATGGCCGCCACCGCCGCCTCGAACCTCGCAG
The DNA here is from genome assembly GCA_035574215.1 of Dehalococcoidia bacterium. GTDB lineage: Bacteria > Chloroflexota > Dehalococcoidia > DSTF01 > JACRBR01 > DATLZC01. The sequence continues at coordinate 16,024 of DATLZC010000092.1, forward strand.
AGCTCGAGGCTGAGCGGATGGAAGTCGAGCGGCTGCTGGCCCTGGCCCGCGAGGTCTACGAGGCGCGGCAGGAATCCAAGTTCGAGAAACTGCGCGAGGTCGTCCAGGACCCGCGCTTCCGGGGCGAGAAGCTCCTCATCTTCACGGAGCACCGGGACACCATGGAGTTCTTGCTCGCCAGGCTCGAGGCCATCGGCTTCGCCGGAGAGGTGGCGAGCATCCACGGGGGCATGCCGTACGCCGAGCGCGAGGCGCAGATCGAGGCCTTCCGCACGCGATGCCGGCTCATGGTCGCCACCGACGCCGCTGGCGAGGGCGTCAACCTCCAGTTCTGCTGGATCATGGTCAACTACGATATCCCCTGGAATCCCGCCCGCATCGAGCAGCGCTTCGGCCGCATCCACCGCTACAAGCAGACGCACGACCCCGTGGTGCTGGTGAACCTCGTCGCGGGCAAGACCCGCGAGGGCCGCGTCCTCCGCACGTTGCTCGAAAAGCTGGAGCGCATCCGCAGAGAGCTCACGTCGGACAAGGTGTTCGACGTCATCGGACGCCAGTTCCAGAACGTCTCCCTCAGCGAGATCATCATGCGCGCCGTCGTCGAGGACCCCGAGGCGGCCGCGGCGGAAGCGGCTAACGTCGTGTCCGCCGAGCGCGTGCGCATGGTCGAGGAGGCGGACCGCCATCTCCGGGCTGACCCCGGCGATGTCGCCTCGCAGCTCCCGGCCCTCCGCGCCCGTATGGAGGCCGACCATCTCCAGCGCCTCCTCCCGGGGTACCTGCGTCACTACTTCGCGGCGTCGGCGCCCTTCCTCGGCGTCGCCATCGAGGGCGACCTGAACGGGCGCTTCCACCTGCGGGACCTTCCCCTCCCCCTCGAGCTCGCCCTCGTCGAGGCCACCGAGGGCAGGCCCCGCCCGCTGACGGTGACGAAGCCATCCCCCGACGAAGAACCCGATGTGCTCTTCGTCCGCCCGGGCGAGCCCTTCTTCGAGGCCTACCGCGCCTACTTCGCCGAGCGCTTCGGACACGAGGCCCTGCGCGGCGCTGCGTTCGTCGACCCTGCCGCCGACGAGCCCTATCTCTATCACCTCGCCCGCGTCACCGTCGTCCGCGCGGCCGACCCCGAGTTCCCCGACGCCTTCCCCGACGAGGAGGTGCGCGACATCCGGCTCGTCGCGCTCCGGCAGCGCCTCTCGGACCGGACCATCGAGCCCTGCGACGTCGGACAGCCGATGGTGCTCCGCCACGCCTCGTCCGTGCCGCCGCTCGCCCTGCCCGCCATGTCCGACGTGGAGGCGTGCCTGGAGGAGGCGCGCGCGTACGTCGACGAGCGCGTCGCCGGCCCCGCGGCCAACCGGCTCGCGGACGGCCTGCGCGCCGCCGTGCCCCGGCGCCAGACGTTCCTCCGCGCGTCCTTCGCCTATCAGGAGGCGGAGCTCATGACCGCGCGCCGGCGCCTCCGCGAGCGGGTCGAGCGGGGCGACGCCGCCGCGGCCCGCGAGCTCGACGCCGTCCGCCAGCGGCAGCGCGCGCTGGCCGAAGAGAAGGAACGGCGCCTGCGCGCCCTCGAACGCGAGCCCGAGCTCGTCCGCGTCGGCGAAGTCCGCTTCCTCGCCCACGCCCTCGTCCTGCCGTCCAGCGACCCCGAGGAACGCGAGCGGCACGACCGCGAGATCGAGGCGATCGCCGTCCGCGTCGCCCGCGCCTACGAGGAGTCGTTCGGGGCCACCGTCATCGACGTCTCGGACCCGCGGCAGAAGGCGGGCTACGACCTCCTCTCCCGCCGGCCCGACGGGGAGACCCGGTGCATCGAGGTGAAGGGACGCCGCGGCGTGGGCGACGTCGAGCTGACCGAGAACGAGCTGGCGAAAGCGGCGAACCTGCGCGACACGTACTGGCTCTACGTGGTATATGATTGCGCTGCGATGAACCCGCGCTTGCTGCGCGTCCGCGACCCCTTCGGGCGGCTGCTCTTCAAGGCGCGCGGCGGGGTCATCATCGGGGAGCAGGCCGTCTTCGAAGCGGCGGAGGGGTGACAATCGTGGCGGACCTTCCCGAAAGCTTGGCGGCGCTGATCCGCTCCGGACGCGAGGAGCGGAACCTCGAATTCAAGGAACAGCTCGATTGGGATAACAAGCTACAGAAAGAGAAATTCGCCAGGACGATTCTTGGGATGAGCAATTTGCGGGATGGCGGCGCCATTATCGTCGGCGTGGCCAAGGACGGTACGCCCGTCGGAATGCCCGAGGAGGAGGCGCTTAGGCTTAATCACGATCTTCTCGCCCCATTCGTCAACGAGTACGCGGAGCCCTACGTTCGGTTCACTGTCACTCCCGGGACCTTGCCCGAGGATTCCCAAAAGTGGTTCGTCGTTGTCACCGTCGAGGAGTTCGACGAGTACCCCGTCATTTGCAAGAAGGATGGGCAGGTGCTCAAGAGAGGAGCCCTCTACACGCGAGGGCGGAACAAGCACGAGACGAGGGGGGTAAGGTCCGTTCCGGAAATGAAGGAGATGATCGAGATGGCTGTGGAGAAAGGAATTCGGCTTCTCCTCGCCCGGGCCGGGAGGGCAGGCCTCCTTTCGGGAAGACCGACAGACGCGCAACTCTTCGAGAGCCAGTTAGGTGGGCTGTGAACGCGAACGCGGTGCTCGACAAGATCCATCAAGACACATACTGGCGGCTTGTTATCCGACCGACGCGGTTCGAGCAGCGCCGCATTGCGAGCATCAGCGGGTGCAAGAAGATCGTTGAGGAGACGCGGATCGTGTCCCCGGGGTGGCAATATCCGTATTGGGACGACCGCAGCGTGATGGCAGGGAATGATTGGGTCCAGCTGGTGGTCGACTTCAGCCAGCGCATGGAATTCTGGCGTTTCTACCAGAGCGCGCAGTTTGTGCACCATATGGCAGCCGTCGAACGGTTTCGGCCTGCGAGATGGCAACCGGCGCCACCGCGGCCCATTTTTGTCGAGGGGCTGATCTACCTGATGATGGGACTCTACGAGTTCGCGGCCAGGATGGCGCGTCGAGGCATTCTGGACCCCGCAGCCTATGTTGCGGTCGAGTTGCACAACACCAGCCAACGTCAGCTCATCTTCTGGGACGGCTGGCTTCAGGCGCATCTTGGCGAATACGTGTGCAACGTGGACCCGATCAGCGTGGTGGAAGAGGAGATCAAAGCGCCTGATCTGGTTGCACGAACGACGGACCTCGCCATGGAGGCCGTAGTTAGACTGTGTGAGAGCTTCGGGTGGTTTGAGCCGCCGCGACAGCTCCTGAGCGCCCTCAGGGACCGAGCGGTGCAAGGAAGACTGTAACCATGACTGACGACCGCCCCCGGCTCATCGAAGTCGCGTTCCCGCTGAAGCAGGCGTCGCTCGACTCCGTGCACGAGAAGAACGTGCGCCACGGCCACATCTCGACCCTCCACATCTGGCCGGCGCGGCGCCCCCTCGCCGCCTGCCGCGCGGCGCTCATCGCCACGCTCCTGCCCGACCCCGGCAACGACGAGGAGCGCAAGCGCCTCCTCGAACGCATCGGCGGGAAGGTGGTCCAGCGGTCAGTCAAGAAGCGCGTCGGCGGCCGCGACGTCTACACCGTCAAGGAGGAGACCGAGGGCGGCATCCTCCACTGGGGACGCGAGAACGGACCCGACCTCGACTACTTCCGCGAGGAGATCCGCAAGGTCTACGGCCGCCCGCCCCGCGTGCTCGACCCCTTCGCCGGCGGCGGGGCCATCCCCCTCGAGGCCATGCGCCTGGGCTGCGAGGCCACGGCCATCGACATCAACCCCGTCGCCTGGTTCATCCTCAAGTGCACGCTGGAGTATCCCCAGAAGCTCGCCGGCCAGACGCGGCCGCTGCCCCGCTTCGCCCTCGAATCGCCCGAGTTCATGGCGCAGTTCCTGAAGCGGCGCGGCGGGACGAAGAAGGGGCGCGGCGGGAAGGACGAGGGTCATCAGCCGGCCATGCTGGAGGCGCCCGAAGCCGACCTCGCCTGGCACGTGCGCGCCTGGGGCCACTGGGTCCTCGAACGCGCCCGCGCCGACCTCGAGCGCTTCTACCCGGCCGTCGACGGCAAGCCCACGGTGGCCTACCTGTGGGCGCGCACGGTGACGTGCAAGAACTGCCGCGCGACGCTGCCGCTCCTCAAGACGCTGTGGCTCTGCCGCAAGGAGAACAAGCGCGTCCGCCTGGAGATGAAGCCGCGCCCGGACAGGTCGGGGGTCGACTTCGAGGTGGTGGAGGAGCCGAAGGTCCCCGGCGGCGCCGCCCGCCAGCGGGAGCACGACCGGCGCGTGGGCCGGGGAACCGTTACGGGAAAGGGCGCTTGGTGCCCATGCTGCTCGGCGGGCACAGCCATATCAATGACCTTGGACGACATCCAGGCCGAGTTTCAGGCTGGACGCGGCGGGGAGCAGATGGTATGCGCCATCGTGGACGGCGCTTCCGGCAAGGAGTACCGCACAGCGACCAGCGGTGTGGTTGGCGCCTTCGAACACGCCGTCACTGAACTGGAGGGCGCCCTGCAGGACCTCCCGCACGGCCCTTTGGACGAACCCATCGATCCTGTGCGCCCGTCGCCGAACGCTAGGGGTCTCTCTGGCCTGACAAGATACGGCCTGAATCAATTCCACAAACTGTTCAACAGCCGCCAAATGCTGGCCTTAACGACTTTCGTTCTTCGGACGCGCCAAGTCGCCACTGAGATGCTGAGTGAGGGGTACTCTCCCGAATGGACGAAAGCGGTTACCGCCTACCTGGCCTTGGCAATTGACCGTGTCGCAGACCGAAACAGCTCCATCTGTCACTGGGACGTGGGGCGTGAGACCATTTCGAACACGTTCCAACGGTACGCGCTCCGGGTTAACTGGGACTATTGTGAGGTCAATCCATTCACCGACACGAGTGGATCGTACTCAGGTGCCTTAGGGTGGATTTCTCTCGTCGTCAGCCATGCGGCGAATGCGGCGTGGCACGGTGCGAACGCCACAATACGCCTCGGGTCGGCAACGACAGACGGGCTTCGCGAGCACGACCTGGTGCTCACGGATCCGCCGTACTACGATGCAATCCCCTACGGCGACCTTAGTGACTTCTTCTACGTTTGGCTCAGGCGTACGGTCGGGTCCGACTGGCCAAACGAGTTTGACAGTCCTCTCACTTGCAAAACGGAGGAGCTTGTCGAACACAGCCGTTTTGGCCGGACTATAGAAGACGCACGGCGTAGGTATGAGGAAGGAATGGCGACTTCCTTCCAGGCAATGCACGGTCGCCTGCCGCCTGCTGGTCGTCTGGTCGTTGTCTTCGCGAACAAACAGCCGCAGGCGTGGGAGACGCTCGTCTCAGCCATCATTCGCTCGGGATTCGTCGTAACGGCAAGTTGGCCGATCCAAACGGAGATGCCCAACAAGTCGGCGGGAGGAGCGCGGCTCGCTTCCTCCGTGTGGCTGGTCTGCCGGAAGCGGCCGGAGACGGCGCGGCCCGGCTGGGACACGCAAGTCCTCGACGAGATGCGCTCCCGCATCTACGACCGCCTGCGCGACTTCTGGGACGCCGGCATCCGGGGTCCGGACTTCGTCTGGGCGGCCACCGGCCCCGCCCTCGAGGCCTACAGCAAGCACCCCGTGGTCAAGAAGGCCGACCAGCCCGACGCCGTGATGTCCGTCTCGGAGTTCCTGGCCCACGTGCGCCGCATCGTGGTCGACTACGTGGTGGGCCGGGTCCTCTCGCGCGACGGCGACGCCGGCGAAGGCGCCGAGCTCGACCGCGTCACGGCGTACTACCTGCTGCACCGGTACGACTTCGGCTTCGCCGAAGCGCCGGTGGGCGCCTGCATCCTCTACGCGCTCTCGTGCGGGCTGCGCGACCGCGACCTCGCCGACCGCTACGACCTCGTGCGGTTCACGAAGGGCCGCTCGGACGACGACGCCGGCGACGACGAGGACGAGGACGCGGACGAGGAGTTCGACGCCGATGAGGAGCCCGACGATGACGGCGGGAGCGGGAGCAAGGTCACGCTGAAGCGCTGGACGCAGCGGTCGGGGCGGAACCTGGGGCTGGAGGGGCCCTCTGGGACGGCGCCTCCGCTCATCGACCAGGCGCACCGGATCATGCGGCTGTGGCGGGAGGGCGACGTGCGTCAGGTCGATGACTACATCGAGGAGCGGGGCCTGCGGCGGAATCCGCTGTTCCCGCGGCTGTTGCAGGCGCTGATTGAGCTGGCCCGCAAGGACGGCCAGCAGGAGGAGCGCACGCTCCTGGAGACGATCATGAATCACCTCACGGCGCGCGGCCCGCAGCCGCAGATGCGCCTGGGGTAGGATGCGGGAGGAGGTGCGAGCATGGGTGTCCCTACCCGGGAAGAGCTGCTGGCGCGAATCAGCGTCGACCCGAACGTGTGCTTCGGCAGGCCGTGCATCCGGGGGACCAGGCTCTGGGTTTCCCTCGTGCTGGACTGGCTGGCGTCGGGCTGGACGGTCCAGGATATCCTGCGCGAGTATCCCCAGTTGACCGAGGACGACGTCCTCGCTTGCATCGCTTACGGCGCCGAGGTGGCCCGGGAGCGGTACGTCGACGTGCCCCTGGAGAAATCGGCGTGAGGCTCAAGCTGGAGCGCAGCCCTTCGGCGGGCCGTCGGCCCGGGGAGTGAGGGAGCGAATGGCTAGCGGCGGAGTTCCGTGGCGGGAGATGGTGACGCTCCGCGACGACCTGCGGAGCGGCGAGCTGCCGCTGAGCATGTTCGCCGCCGACCTGTACGACGTCGTCATGGGGCGGGCGCGGAAGGTGTATCAGGACCCGCGCGAGTTCTTCGTCCTCACGTACCCCACCTTCAACCTGCGGGAGCTGGTCAAGGACGTGCTGCTGCGGCTCGCGGGCAAGAACGACAAGGCGGTGCGCCAGCTCGAACTGACCTACGGCGGCGGGAAGACGCACGCGCTCATCACTCTGTACCACCTGGTCACCGACCCCGCGGCGCTGCCGGACGCGCCGGCGGTCCACGAGTTCCGGCAGCACGCGGGCGGCATCGAGCTGCCCCGCGCCCGGGTCGCGGTCCTGCCCTTCGACAAGCTCGACGTCGAGAAGGGCATGGAGACGCGCGCGCCCGACGGCCGCACACGGTGGCTCCGGCATCCGTGGAGCGTCCTTGCGTACCAGATCGGGGGCGACGACGGGCTGCGCCTCCTCCACGCGGAAGGACGCAACGAGGAGCGGGACACGCCGCCTGCGGAGAACCTCCTGCGCGACCTGCTGGCGCGCCCGGCGCAGGACGGCCTCGCGACCCTCGTGCTCATCGATGAAGTGTTGATGTACGCCCGGGAGAAGGTGGGGCTCGACCCGCAGTGGCGGCATCGGCTCCAGGACTTCTTCCAGTACCTCACCCAGGCGGCGACGAGCACGGACCGGACGGCCGTAGTCGCCTCGCTGCTGGCGACGGACCCGCGGAAGAGCGACGAGCTGGGGAAGGAGATCGCGCGCGAGCTCTACGCGGTGTTCCGGCGCGAGAAAGAGGAAGGCGTCGAGCCGGTCCAGAAGGAGGACGTCGCGGAGATCCTCCGCCGCCGCTTCTTCCAGCCCGAGACGGTGCGCGACCGCGAGCGCTTTCGGGCGGCCGTGGTCGCCGCTCTGGAGGGCGTGTGCGCCCTGGACGAAGACACGCGGAAGAATCGCCAGCGCGAGGAGGAGCGGTATCTGGACAGCTACCCGTTCCATCCCGAGCTGACGGAAGTCCTGTACACGAAGTGGACGCAGTTGGAGGGGTTTCAGCGGACGCGGGGCGTGCTGCGCACCTTCGCGATGGCGCTGCGGGACGCCGAGGCGTGGGACACCTCGCCGCTCATCGGGCCGGCCGTGTTCCTGAATGCGCCGGGGCAGGCAGCCCTCTCGGACGCGGCGCGCGAGCTGGCGTCCATCGCCGCGACGGAGGAGTACGAGGGCAAGCGCCAGGAGTGGTCCGCGATCCTGCAGGGCGAGCTGGCCAAGGCCCGCGAGATACAGGAGGACCATCCGGCGCTGGCGGGGCGCGAGGTGGAACAGGCGGTGATGGCCGTCTTCCTGCACTCGCAACCCATCGGGCAGCGGGTGTTCACTCCGAACCTGCTGGTGCTGCTGGGCGCGTCGAGGCCGGACAAGATCGAGCTGGAGAAGGCGCTCCTTCAGTGGACGGGCGACTCGTACTTCCTCGACGACACCGCCTTCGAAGGCGCCGACGACGAGCGGCCACTGCCGAAGTGGTGGCGGCTCGGGACGCGGCCGAATTTGAAGCAGATGCACAGCGACGCCTGCCAGCGTGTCTCGCCGGTCGTCATCGACGAGAAGGTGCGAGAGTTCGTGGCGAAGGAGAAGCGGCTCACGGCCGGCGCGCAGGCGGCCGGGGCGCGCGTGCATAACCTCCCCGACCGCCCGCGGGACGTGGACGACGACGGCGACTTCCACTACGTGGTCCTCCACCCCGACGCCGCCTGCGACCCCGCCAGCCCGAGCGCGACCGCCCGGCGTTTCATCGAGGAGACGACGGGGCCCGAACGCCCGCGGGTGTACCGCAACGCCATCCTGTTGGTGGCTCCGTCGAGCGAAGGCGTCGAGCTCATCCGGACCCGCGTGCGCGAGTACCTGGGTTGGGAGGAGGTCAAGGCATCGAGCGAATACCAGGCCTTCGACGACACGCGAAAGGCCCTGGTGAACAGCTACATCGAAAAGGCGAAACGCAGCGTCCCCGACGCCGTCGTCCAGGCCTACACCACCGTGGTCACGGTGAACGCGAAGAACGAAATCGAGGCGTTTCGGGTCAGCGTGAACGGCCAGAGCACCTTCGATGCGATCAGGGAGGACCCCCGCAGCCGCATCCAGACCTCCGTCATCAGCCCCGAGGCGCTGCTGCCGGATGGGCCCTACGAGCTCTGGCAGGGTGGCGAGACGCGACGACGGGCGAGCGACATCATCAGCGCCTTCGCACAGTTCCCGCGCCTCCCGAAGATGCTCCGGCAGCAGGACGTCGTGGACACGCTGGCCCTGGGGATCGAGCGCGGCTACTTCGTCCTGAGCCTGCGCAGGCCCGACGGCAGCGTCCGCACCTTCTGGCGGGAGCGTCCCGACGCAACGGCGCTGCGCGAACGAGACGCCGAAGTCCTGCTCCCCGAGGCTGCGGAACTGAGCGAGCTGCCGCCCGACCAGCTCAAGCCCGGCGCTCTACCGGGGCTCTGGCCCGCAGGAGGGGACACGGTCACCGTCGGCGACGTCGCCGCCTTCTTCGACGGCAGCCACGCCTTCGAGCTGCGCGGAGAGGGATACGTTGAACAGTATGCCGTGCCCCGAGCCTCGAGGGAGGTGGTGCAAGCGGCCATCATCGAGGCGGTGCGTGCGGGCCACCTGTGGCTCACGGTGGACGGCGCCAGCCTGTTCAAAGAGGAGCCGCAACCGGCGCTGCTGACCGACGGCGCCGAGCTCCACCCGCCTCCACCAGAGCTGTCGCCGACGGAGCTCCTGCCGCAGAACCTCCCTGACGCCTGGCGGGACGGCTGCACCACCGTCGTCGCGCTGGCGGACGCCCTCTCAAAGCGGCATGCGCGGACGCTTCCCTGGGCGACGATCGCCTCGGTGGTCGACGCCGCCCTTCGAGCCCGCTTGCTAGAGCGAACCGAGGATTCCGGTCCATGGCCGGCGGAGGCTTCCGGCGCATCCGACGTGCGTCTCCAGGTCCCGGCCATCGGGCCCGCTCCCGCGCCCGCCGTGCGCCGGCGCGCCGCCGAAGCGGACCTGACAACTGCGGAGCTGCAGGACTTCGTCGACGCGCTGCCCGAGGTTCTTCGCGCCGCGAGCGGAGTAGAACTGCGCATCACGTTGCGGCTGGAGCTCGCCGGTGAAGCCGATCTCTCAGACGACGAGCTCGCGAAGCTCAACGAGGCCCTCAAGAAGGCATCCGACAAGCTCCGCTTCTGAGCCCGCTCCCACCCGCGCCACACCATCCGGCGATGGTGTCAGTTGACGCACTATCGGGGCAGAGGACATCTTCACCCGGCTTCCGTCGCAGGCGGCGATGGCACCCTGGCCGGCGAGGCGATCCCGCTGTTCGCGCGCATCATCGCCGTCGCCGACACATACGACGCCCTCACGTCGCCGCGGCCGTACCGTCCCGCGCTCGACCACGAGGCCGCGGTGGCGGAGCTGCGGCGCGTCCGCGGGACGCAGCTCGACCCGCGGTGCGTCGACGCCTTCCTGCGCGCGCTCGAGCGCATGGGCGAAGCCACGCCC
>DATLZC010000093.1:0-3750 GCA_035574215.1 Dehalococcoidia bacterium
CGGGTCGTTCTCGTCGATCTCGACGTAGAAGTCCTCGTCCGAGCCCGAAGCCAGCAGCGAGGCGTAGTCGCGCATGCCCTCCTGGCTCCGCTCGAAGCAGATGTACGTCGGCTCGGACGTGAACGCGCCCCGCAGCCGGCCTACGAGATCGAGGTAGCGCTCGCCGACGAAGAGCACCTTCGGCTCGGTGACGTTGACCATGTACGTGAGCTCTTCGTCCTTCGCCCGGTAGTTCAGGGGGACGAACGTCGCGCCCAGCTTCGCGGTGGCGTAATAGACCTCGACGTACTCGGCGCTGTTGGTGGACATGACGGCGACCGTGGTGCGGGGCCCGACGCCCAGCTCGCGAAGGGCGTTCGCGAGGCGGATCACCCGCTGGAGCGTCTCGGCGTAGGTGCGGCGCGTGCCGTTGCAGACCAGAGCCTCCCGGTCCGGCACCGTCATCGCGCTGATCTGGAGGAATTCGAACGTATTCACGAGGTCTGTTCCCTCCGAGGGGGCTGCGCCGGTACTCTAGCGCACGCTCGGATCACGGGCAACGCGCGCTTGTGCCCTCCCGCGATGCCGTCGCGACGAACGGCGGATCGAGGAAGGCCACCCCGCGGGTGGCCTTCGGCGTCGTCGTGGGGTCACGGCGAGCTATGCGCGCGCCTCCTCGAGCAAGATGCCGGGCGCCGGAAAGCTGCGGCAGAACTCCCGCACTTCGGCCCCGACCCGCTCGATGACCGCTTCGTCGTCCACGTTCGAGATGACCTCGTCGATCCACGCCGCGATCTGCCGCATCGCGGCCTCGTCCATGCCGCGCGAGGTGACCGCCGGCGTGCCGAGCCGGATGCCGCTCGGGCTGAACGGCTTCCTGGGATCGTACGGCACAGTGTTGTAGTTGCAGACGATGCCCGCCCGGTCCAGCGCCTTCGCCGCCTTCTTGCCGATGACCCCCTTGTTCGTGAGGTCGATCAGGATCAGGTGGTTGTCGGTGCCGCCGGACACGAGGTCGAAGCCCCGCTCGCGCAGCTCCGCAGCCAGCGCTTTCGCGTTGCGCACCACCTGATGGGCGTACTGGCGGAACTCCGGCGTCGAGGCCTCCTTCAGAGCGACGGCGATGGCGGCGGTCGTGTGGTTGTGCGGTCCGCCCTGGAGGCCGGGGAACACCGCCCGGTCGATGCGCTCGGCGAGCTCCTCCCGGCACAGGATCATCGCTCCCCGGGGCCCCCGTAGCGTTTTGTGGGTGGTCGTGGTCACGACGTCGGCGTAGGGCACCGGGTCGGGGTGCGCGCCGCCGACGATGAGCCCCGCGATATGGGAGATGTCGGCCATGAAGTACGCCCCGACCTCTTTCGCGATGTCGGCGAACGCTGCGAAGTCGAACTGCCGGGGGTATGCGGTCGCGCCCGCGACGATGATCTGCGGACGTTCCCGCTTCGCGAGGTCGCGCACGGCGTCGTAGTCGATGAGGTGCGTCTTGGGGTCGACGGTGTACTGGACGGCGCGCCAGAACGTGCCCGTGATGCTCACGTTCCAGCCGTGGGTCAGGTGGCCGCCGTGGGGCAGGGCCAGGCCCATGATGGTGTCGCCCGGCTTCAGGAGCGCGAAGTAGACCGCGAGGTTCGCCGGCGACCCGGAGTACGGCTGCACGTTGGCGTGCTGCGCTCCGAAGAGCGCCTTGGCGCGCTGGATGGCGATGGTCTCGACGGGATCGATGAACCGCTGGCCTTCGTAGTACCGCCGGCCCGGGTACCCCTCCGAGTACTTGTTCGTGAGCACGGAGCCCGTGGCTTCGAGGACGGCCTTTGAGACGTAGTTCTCCGACGGGATGAGCCGGATCGATTCGAGTTGGTAGCGCTCTTCCTCGCGGATCAGCTCGTAGATCTCAGGGTCGGTGCGCTGCAGCGCTTCCACGTTCGTTCACGCCTCCTGTCCTTCCGGGGAAGGACGCTGTTCCGCCTGACCGCCCGGGAACGAAAAAGGCCACGTCGCGGGGCTGACGTGGCTCGGTCAGGCGAGAAGAACCACCAGCCCTCAGCGGCGTGGCCGGCGTCCAGTTCCCGTGCGGATGACCTCGCGATTCGTCACTGCGCCCGCAGTGTACCGACGGCTTCGAAGGGGTGTCAACGAACGCAGGCCTCACCAACGGCGTCCTCGCGTAGGTATACTCAGGGCGAGCGGGCGATTAGCTCAGCGGACAGAGCATGTGCCTTACACGCACAGGGTCAGAGGTTCGAATCCTCTATCGCCCACCACCTCTCGAAATCCGGTGAATCCCCCATATCCCCGGCCGCGTTCCCCGGGCGATACTCCGGGGTACCGTGCACCAGCGCGCATCCGGGAGGCCACATGGAGCGCTGGCGGGATCGCGGCCGGTGGACCGCCGCCCTCTGGGGAGCCCTCGTCGCGGCGCCCATCGCCGCACTGATTGTCCTCCATCGGGTCCCCGCGTGGGACCCGGCGTGGATGAACCCCACGTTCCACTTCTACGTCGTTTCGGGCACGTCGCTGCTCGCCGCCATGGCCTGCGGGGGTCTCGCCTTCGCCTCGACATCGCTCCGTTCCACGCGGCTGCTGTTCCTGGTGGCCGCGTTCTTGAGCATCGCGGCCATCTTCTCGGTGCACGGCCTCGCGACGCCCGGCTTCATCCACGACGAGCCGTACCCGGCGGTCGGCGTCTCCGCGTGGCTCAGTGTGCTCGCAGGCGCGGTGTGGGTCGCCGCCAGCGCTGTCGAGCCCCACGGCGCTATCGCCCGGACGCTCGAACGCCACGGACGTCTCGTGCTCGCGGCCGTCGCGGCGGCGCTGGGCGTGTACCTGTTCGCCGCGCTGTTTATCCACGAGTCCTTCTGGCTCTCCTGGATTCCGGTCAACGACCGGCGCTTCCAGCTTTCGCTCACCGCCGTCAGCCTGGCCCTGCTCGCCTTCGCGACGTGGCGCTATCTGGAGGCGTATCTGTTCACCCGGCTTCCGTCGCAGGCGGCGATGGCGCTCGCCCTCGGCCTGCTCATCGATGTGCAGGTCTGCCTCGCCTGGGGACGCCTGTGGCATGCCTCGTGGTGGCTCTACCACGGACTGTACGCGGCGGCCTTCGTGACGCTGTTCGGCGGCTGGCTCGCCGAAGCCCGCCGCGCCGGCAGCATCGCGGCCATCGCCGAGGCGTTGGCCATGCGCGACTCGCTCGCCCAGCTCAACCGCGGGCGGCCCACCGCCCTGGTCGAGCTCGCCGACGCCATCGAAGCCAAGGACGTGGCCACGCACGGCCACGTCTCCCGCGTCGGCGCGTACGCGCTGGCGACGGGACGCGAGCTCGGTCTGCCGGCGTGGGAGCTCCGTTCGCTGGTGCTCGCCGCGCAGATGCACGACGTCGGCAAGATCGGCACGCCCGACGCCATTCTGCGAAAGCCCGGCCCGCTGACGGATGAGGAGTACGCCGTCATCAAGCGGCACGCTTCACGGGGCGACGAGATCGCGGGGCGCACGCCCGCCCTGCGTCCGCTGCGGGACGCCATCCGCCACCACCACGAGCGGTGGGACGGCGGCGGCTATCCTGACGGGCTGGCGGGCGAGGCGATCCCGCTGTTCGCGCGCATCATCGCCGTCGCCGACACGTACGACGCCCTGACGTCGCCGCGGCCGTACCGTCCCGCGCTCGACCACGAGGCCGCGGTGGCGGAGCTGCGGCGCGTCCGCGGGACGCAGCTCGACCCGCGGTGCGTCGACGCCTTCCTGCGCGCGCTCGAGCGCATGGGCGAAGCCACGCCC
>DATLZC010000094.1:0-2164 GCA_035574215.1 Dehalococcoidia bacterium
CGTCGCCGCCCACGCGCGCCACGACGGACAGGGGCCGCGCCTGACTCGACAGGAAGTCGGCGAGGCTGGCGAGCGCCTCGTCGCCCGCGCGGTGGCCCAGGCTGTCGTTCACCGCCTTGAAGTCGTCCAGATCGAGGAACAGCAGCGCCGCCTGTCCTCCGGCGGCCCGCAGGCGGGCGAGCTCGCGCTCCAGGTCCTCCTCGAACCGTTGGCGATTCGCGAGCCCGGTCAGCGGGTCGTGATTGGCGGCGTGCAGGAGCTGGGCCTCGAAGCGCTTCTGTTCGCTGATATCGCGGGCGATGGTGGAGAAGAACTCGACGGAGGCGTCGGCTCTGCGATGGGCGACCACCACCTGCGACACGGGGATCTCCTGTCCGTCCCGGGCGAGGACGACGTTCTCGCCGCGCCAGACGCCGTCCTGCGCGGCCGCCGTTGTGGCGTCGGCGTTCAGAAGCGTCCGGAGCTGATCGGGGAGCGGAGCCTTCAAGGAGGCGAGGTCCGCATCCGGTTCGATCCCCAGAAGCCTGCGGCCAGCGGCGTTCAGGTAGCGTAGCCGTCCGTCCGCGTCGGCCGTGGCGACGATGTCCGTCGTCGCCTCGAGGATCTCGGCGAGGCGGGCTCGCTCCTCTTCGGCCTTCCGGTTGGCGGTGACGTCGACGACGAAGCCCTCGAGGGCCACCAGGTGGCCCGAGCCGTCGTACACGCCGCGGCCCCGCTCCCAGACCCACTTGCGCTGGCCGTCGCGCGTCTCGATGCGATACCCGAGCTGGAAGGCGCGGCGTTCGGCGAGAGCCTCCTGCACCTCGTCCCACACGCGATCGCGATCCTCGGGGTCGATGAGCTCGCCGTAGACAACGCGGCCTCGCACGAGGTCTGCGGGCGCGTACCCGGTGAGCGGGAGGCTGCCCCGGCTCACCCACTCCATCGTCCAGTCGCGATCGTTGTGGCACCGGTACACCATGCCCGGGAGGTTGTCCACGAGCGTCTCCAGACGTCGGCGGCTCTCCTCCAGCTCGCGGTCCGCCAGCTCGTGTTCGAATGCGATGCGCGCGAGGTTCGCGGCCACCTCCAGCAGCCCGTCCGAGGCGTCGGCCCGTTCCAGCGGCTGCGGACCGAAGACTGCGATAACGCCGAGCGATTCCCCGGCTGCGGACCGCACGGGGACGGAGACGCACGAGCGAAGGCCGGAGGCGAGCGCTGCCCGCGCCAGGCGCTTCCAGCGGCCATCGCGCGCAAAGTCGCGGACGGCCACGGGCGTGCCGGCCTTCGCCGCGGCGCCGCATGGGCCGAATCGCATCCCCACCGGAACCGAATCCAGGAGGCGCCGGAGTGACGCCGGAAGCCCGGCCCCGGCGCGCAGTCGGAGCCGCGGGACGTCGGAGTCGAGCGCGAGGATCGCGCAGACGGCGCCCGCGCGGTCGCGTTCGATGAGCCGGCAGATCGATTCCAACGTCTCGGTCAGAGGCTCGCTCGTGGCGATACGCTGAAGGACGGCGTTCTGCGCCGCGAGCCGCTCCTCGGCGCGGCGCCGCTCCGTGACGTCCCGGACGACGGCTACTACCAGTGGCCCCTGCGGCCCTGGCGCCACAGAGAGCGAGATGTCGACGGGAAACTCCGTCCCATCGGCGCGCCGCCCGTACAGGTCGAGGCCCGTGCCCATCGGCCGCAGGACGGGATTCGACATGTACCGCGCGCGATGCTTCTCGTGCGCCGCTCGAAAGCGTTCGGGGATGAGCGTCTCGACCGGCTTGCCACGGAGTTCGTCCCGCCTGTAGCCGAACATAGCCTCGGCCTGGCTGTTGAGCGTGACGATGCGTCCGTTCGCGTCAGCGACAACGACGCCGTCGAGCGTGGCTTCGAGGATGGCCCGAGTCTGCGCGCCGGTGAGGGGCGGCGCGTCGATCGACGCGGCGTCGGAACGCCTGACGCCGGAGCGGTTCGAAGGCTCGGATGATGCTGGCGCGGTTCCTCTTGTTCTTCTGTTCACGAATGACGTTCGAAACTCGTAACTGATCAGCTTCCGCTTGGAATATCGGCGGCTCTGCAAGCCCGCTGGAGGGAAGGGTTTACCCGATGTTCGCGGGAAGACGCGCCGATCAGGGGAGCGCGGGCGCGGGGTCGTGGGCCCGGGCGGCGCGCAGCCTGGCCCGCGCGCGGCGCAGCG
>DATLZC010000095.1:0-4621 GCA_035574215.1 Dehalococcoidia bacterium
CTTCGGCCACGAACCCACGCGGCCCCGTCGTCTGCTGCTGCACAAGCGGGAGATCCGCGAGCTCACGCGAGCGGTCGCCGAGCGCGGGCTCACCCTCGTGCCACTGAGCCTGTACCTGAAGGACGGCAAGGCGAAGGTGGAGGTCGGGCTCGTCCGAGGGCGTCGCCTGCACGACAAGCGCGAGGCCATCAAGAAGCGCGAGGCCGAGCGGCAGATCGCGCGGGCTCTCCGCAGGTGAGGGGCCGTCCGGCCTCTGGTACAATGACGGGTGCAACGGGGACGAAAGGGTTCGACAGGGATCGTCGGGTCTGAGTTGCAGGCGGAGGTGGCCATCGCCCTCCTAAAACCGGTGGCGAACAATAACTGGCGAACGTGAACTCGCCCTCGCTGCCTAAGTAGGCGGCGACGTCGCTCCCGCGTCTCACCCCGACGGACCGGGAAGCGGCGACGCGCAGTCGGGGTGCGGTCGGCCTGACGCCGCTGGGGCCGGCCCAAGACGCAGCGGCTGAGTTCGCGGCGCCGCGTCCGGGGCGGCCGCCGCGGACGAGACCAAACCCCGGAACAAGCCTGTAGGAGACTCAGGACGGCGGTCTTCTGGACGGGGAGTTCGATTCTCCCCCGTCTCCACCAGAACTCACCGCCCTTCCAGGGCAAGGTCCGCCCGGAAGGGCGTTGCTTTTTGAATCGAACGGACTCCAATTGCGTCGATTGCCTCGAGAAGCGTGCCTGTTGACCGCATCGCAGGCGCCTGGCGTAGACTCGACGCATGAGTTCGCGACGCCCTGTCCTGCTTTCGTGGAGCAGCGGTAAGGACAGCGCCTGGACACTACACGTGCTCCGACAGGATCCCGGCGTTGAGGTGGTCGGCCTGCTGACGACCGTCACCGAGGCGTTCGACCGCGTGTCCATGCACGGGGTGCGCCGCGACCTTCTCGAGGCTCAGGCGGCTGCAGCGGGGCTTCCCCTCTGGGCGGTGCCCATCCCGTATCCTTGCCCGAACGAGATTTACGAGGCGCGCATGGCGGACGCGATGGCCAGGGCCCGGCGCGAAGGGGTGACGGCCATCGCGTTCGGGGACCTGTTTCTCGAAGACGTGAGACGGTATCGGGAGGAGCGGCTCCGCCCGCTTGGCGTCGAGCCGATCTTCCCGTTATGGGGCGAGCCGACGCCCCGCCTCGCGCGAGCGATGCTCGACGCCGGCGTCCGCGCCATCGTCACCTGCGTCGACCCGCGACAGGCTCCGGCGTCGCTGGCGGGACGCCCGTGGGACGCAGCCCTACTCGCGTCGTTGCCCGGCGCGGCCGATCCGTGCGGCGAGCGGGGTGAATTCCACACGTTTGTGTGGGACGGACCGATGTTCGTCGCGCCCGTGCCGGTGGCGGTGGGCGAAGTCGTCGAGCGAGACGGCTTCGTCTTCGCCGACCTGCTCCCGGCCGTTCAGGCGTGACGGGCGACGAGGGCGGGACTCAGGAGGAACGCCAGAAGCAGCACCGACCTCGCGCCGAGCGACACGAGGCTGACGTTCGCGTCGGCGATGAGGGACGACGCGAGGAGCAGAAACAGGGCGCTCCCCACGAGAACGGTCACCTTGAGCTCCCGCGTCGGCGCCTTCAGGAAGACGACGGCGGCCACCGCCATCGCCAGGTAGACGCTGCCCAGCGCGACCGACGTCGACGTGGGCGGCGCTCCGAAGGATGCGAGACCGCCCGCCCCGTGAACGGCGATGATCCACGCGAGGGCTCCGGGAAGCGGCGACAGGAGCACCGACGCGTCGAGCCAGTCCCGCCGTACGGCGACGAGGACGGCCCCGGCCATGACGATGGCGCCCATGGGGAAGTACAGAGCGGCCCCGGCCATACCCATGGACGTCCACAGGGTGTACTCGCCGTGCACGAGGCGTGGCAGGCCGTGGCTCATGAGGAGAAACGCCAGGTATCCCGCGTACAAGGGGATGGTGAGCGCCACGCCCGCCCAGGGGTAGAACCACGTCGGGCGACCCAGCCACAGGCCGTACAGGGTCACCGCCACGACGACAACCGCCACCGGGGCGATGACCGCGCCGTACCGCCACTGCTGGAGCCCGATGACGGCCGCGAGCAAGGCGAGCGGCGCGGCGCCGAGCAGGGCTTCGCTCCACGGGGTCACGAGATGGGCCTGGCGCATGAGATGCGCCAGCGTGCGAGGCCGGCCGAGGCCCCGAATCGCGATGTCCAGGGCGCGCGCCTCCGGGACGCCCCGCCGCACGAGGTCGTCGACCCGGTCCTCGAGGTGCGTCTGAAGCTCGCGAAGGACGTCGGCTTCGATGCGCTCCCCCAGACGCAGGTGCGAACGGAGCTGCTCGAAGTACCGCGCGGCCTCGGAGGACATCCTATCCTCCCGTCGGGGTCACGATGACGGCGACGTAACGAGGTTCATGGCGGCGGCGAAGCTTTTCCAGGTGGAACGGCACTCCGCAAGCCGCTGTTCACCCTTCCTGGTCAGGTAGTAGAACTTTCGCTCCTGGCCTGTCGGAAGCTTCCCCCAGCGAGCGCGCACCAGTCCCTCGCGGGCCAGACGGTAGAGCGCGGGATACAGGGTGCCTTCGCTGAGTTTGAGGAAACCCTGCGATGCCCGCTCCATCTCCTTCATGATCTGGTGACCGTACATGGGCTCGCGTTCGAGGAGCGCGAGGATGAGGACGTCGGTGTTGCCCTTGAGGAGCTGGGTGAGGTACGCCGAAAGCACCATCGCGTCGCCGTTCCTTGTACCGCAAAGGAGTGTCTCCGATTCGGACCGCGCCGTCAAGTCGCGGACGGCGGGCTTGACAACGGGACGGCGCCGGGAGATGATCTTGCACTGCAATGATCTATGCAGTGCAAGGACGCGCCCCCGCCTCCGAGGCTGGCCGCCGCGCCCTCGTCACGCGCCGGATGCGCGAGCTGCTGGCTCCTTATCGCGGCGGTGTGTACGACCTCGTCGCTTACCACCTGGGATGGGTCGACGCCGATGGGAACCCGGCGGAGGCGTCGGGCGGGAAGCTCGTCCGGCCGCTGCTCTGTCTCGCGGCCGCGCGCGGCTATGGCGATGAGCGCGCCGCGCTCGACGCGGCCGTCGCTATCGAACTGCTGCACGCGTTCTCGCTCGTTCACGACGACATCGAGGACGGCGATACGGAGCGCCGGCATCGGCCGACGCTCTGGGCGCTGCGAGGCGTGCCGCTGGCCATCAACGCGGGCGACAGTCTCTTTGCCCTGGCGCACCGTGTCCTCATCGATGCTGTCGCATCGCTAACGGCGCCGGACGGCCTGTTGGCGCTCCGGATCTTCGCGGAAGCTGCGCTCCGGATGATCGAGGGCCAGCACCACGACCTCGAATTCGAGGCGCGCCCCTCCGTGAGCCTCAGCGAGTACCTGAGGATGACATCGGGGAAGACGGGCGCGCTCATCGGAGCGTCGCTGGCGCTCGGAGGCGTCTTCGGCGGGGCACCCGAGCGAGATGTCGACGTCCTCAGGGACGCGGGCGTCGCCATCGGCGTCGCGTTCCAGGCGGTCGACGACGCCCTCGGCGTCTGGGGTGACGCCCGGCGAACCGGCAAGGCCGTGGGCAATGACCTCGCCCGCGGGAAGAAGTCGCTTCCCGTCGTGCTGCGCGCATCGCTCGGCATCGACGGCCACGACGGGAATGCGGCGCTGCGTTCCGCCACGCTATCGGTCGCCAGAGAACACGCCGAGCGCGGCCGGGAGCTCTTGCGGCGGACAGCGATGACGTCCGCGGCGCTCGCCGATATCGAGAGCATGATCGAGTTCATCCTGGAACGGGAGAGCTGACGACCGGGAGAGGAGGGCCAGCCGGTGCAGGCTGAAGCATCCGTCGCCACACGAGCATCGAGCAACGGCGCGCGTCCGGCGGCGCCGGGCATCCGCTGCGAGCGGCTGCAGTATCTGACCACGCGGGCGCCGGAATTCGTCGACATTACGGACGATGTGCGGCAGGCCGTCCAGCGCTCGGGCATCCGCGACGGCATCGTCGCGGTGTTTTCGCGCCACACGACGGCGGCGATTCGCATCAACGAGGCGGAGCCTTTGCTCCTCCAGGACATGGAGGCGATGCTGGCGCGCATTGCGCCGCCCAACGTCTACTACCGGCACAACGACCTGTCGATCCGCACGGTGAACGTGACCGAGGACGAGGACCTCAACGGGCACTCGCATTGCCAGCATCTGCTCATGGGAGCCAGCGAATCGATTCCCGTGGCCGACGGGGAACTGCTCCTCGGACGTTGGCAGCGCGTCTTTCTGGTCGAGCTCGACTGTCCGCGTCCGCGCGAGGTCATCGTGCAGGTGGTGGGAACGTGACGTCGGAGCGTCGCAAGTCGAAGCAGATTCGCATCGGGGATGTGACGGTGGGCGGGGACGCGCCCATCCGGGTGCAGTCCATGTGCTCCACCGACACCGCCGATGTCGAGGCCACTCTCCAGCAGATCCGCGACCTCGTGGACCTGGGCTGCGAGATCGTCCGCGTGGCCGTGCCCGACCGCGAGGCGGCCGAGGCCTTGCCCGCGCTCGTGCGCCGCTCGCCGGCGCCCCTCGTGGCCGACATCCACTTCGACCATCGGCTGGCGCTCGCCGCCATCAAGGCCGGG
>DATLZC010000096.1:0-11995 GCA_035574215.1 Dehalococcoidia bacterium
GAACTGTTTGCCCGGCGGCTCCGGGAGCTGCAGAGCGACACGCTCATCCTCGCCAGCATGGTCGAAAAGGCCATCGACGCCTCCGTGGAGTCGCTCCGCACGCACGATGTCTCCCTGGCCCAGCGGGTGGTGGACGACGACAGCGCCATCAACCGGCTGCGCTACAAGATCGAAGAAGACACCATCCACACCATCGCCACGCAGCAGCCGATGGCCGCCGACCTGCGCGAGCTGGTGGCCATCCTGTTCCTCGCGTCCGAGCTCGAGCGCATCGGGGACCACGCCGAGGGCATCGGGCGCATCACGCTGATGATGAAAGGTCCCGCGCCGACCGAGCTGCTGTTCGAGATTCCGGACATGGCCCACACGGCGCGCGACATGCTCCACCGCGCCATCGATGTGTTCATCGAGCGCGACGCCGAGCGGGCCCGCGCGCTCGTCGATGAAGACGACGTGCTCGACCGGATGTACCACGACACCAACGAGAAGCTCATCCGGCACATGATCCGCAACCCCGATGACGTGGAGTGCGGGACCTACCTCATGTGGACCTCCCACAACCTCGAACGCATCGGGGATCGGGTGACCAACATCTGCGAGCGGGTCATCTTCGTGGCGACGGGCGAGCTTCAGGAGATCAATGTCTCCCGCTACTAGGCTTCCTTCGGACGAACCCGCCGAACGCCAACCGCGAATTCTCATCGTCGAGGACGAACCGGCGCTCGTCGCCTCGCTGACGTACAGCCTCCGGCGCGAAGGCTTCGCCGTCGAGGCCGCGCGGGACGGACGCGAGGGGCTGCGGCTCGCAACGCAGTCGCCGCCCGACCTCCTGATCCTCGACCTCATGCTTCCGGGCGTCGACGGGATGGAGGTGTGCCGGCGGCTGCGGGCCGTGTCCGACACGCCGGTGCTCATGCTCACGGCGCGATCGGAGGAGGCGGACCGCGTGCTCGGCCTCGAGCTCGGCGCCGACGATTACGTAACGAAGCCCTTCAGCATGCGGGAGCTCGTCGCCCGCGTGCGGGCCATCCTGCGGCGGGCCGGGCGCCGCGAACCGCAGGACGAGCGGCCCATCATCGCGGGTTCCCTGCGCATCGAGCCCGCCTATCGCCGGGTCCTACGCGACGGGCGCGAGGTGCCGCTCCGGCCGCGGGAGATGGACCTCCTCCTGTACATGGCCGCGCGTCCGCACCGGCCGCTCACGCGCGAGACGCTGCTCCGCGACGTATGGAAGGACGACATCGCCACTGGACCGCGAACGGTCGACGTCCACATCCGCTGGCTCCGGGAGAAGCTCGAGGAGGACCCTGCGCGCCCGCGGCGCCTGGTGACGGTCCGGGGATACGGGTACAAGTTCGTCCCCTGAGCGAGTTCTCGAGGTCATGAGCGTCCGCACGCGTGTCTGGCTCGCCCTCAGCGCCCACATCGTCGTGGCGTTCACCCTGGTGGGCGTGTGGCTCGGACCGGTCGCCGTGCCCGCGCTGGTCGTGGTCGGCCTCCTGAGCTTCGGAGGCGCGTGGACGCTGTCCCGTTGGGTGGCGCAGAGCGTCGAGCGCGCCGCCGGGCACATCGCCGCCTCGCTCGGCAGCGCGGGCGAGGGCTCAGGCGCCGCCCCGCAGGGGCCGCCCGAGTTCGACACCCTGACTCGCGCCGTGGACGCTGTCGCGCGCACGGTGCGCCGGCTCTCCCGTGAGCGGGAGCATGTGGCCGCGCTCATCGAGGCGACGACCGACGGCATCGTCGCGGTCGACGCGGACCTGCGGATCGCATTCCTGAACGCGTCGGCCGCCCGCCTGTTCGAGATCGACCGCGAGGCGGCGGTGGGACGCGGGTTTCTGGAGGTCGTGCGCGACCACGACATCTTCGAGCTGCTGCGCGCCTCGCTGGCCGGGGGGACGCAGGGCCAGCGCATCCTCGCCTTCGGACCGCGCCAGCGCTGGCTCCAGGTGACGGCCGTCCCGTTCGCGGCGAGCGATCCGTGGGCCGGGCTCGTGGTCGTCGCCGACGTGACGGAGGTGCGGCGGCTCGAGCGGGTGCGCCGCGATTTCGTGAGCAACGTCTCGCACGAGCTCAGAACTCCGGTGGCGGGCATCAAAGCGGCGAGCGACACGCTGGCCGAGGGCGCGCTCGACGACCCGGCCGCCGCGCGCGAGTTCGTCGCCCACATCCAGCGGGAGGCCGACCGCCTTTCGCAGCTCGTGGACGAACTCCTCGAGCTGTCGCGCATCGAGTCGGGCGAGGCGCCGCTCCGCCTGGAGGAGACGGCGGCGCGCTCGCTCCTGGAGGAGTGCGCCTCGCGGATGCGCGCGCTGGCGGGACGCGCGGGCGTGACACTGGACATCGACGCGCCGGAGACGCTGACGGTCCGCGCGGACCGCGAGCGCATCGGGCGGGCGCTCACGAACCTCGTGCACAACGCCATCCGGTTTACGCCGCCCGGAGGGACCGTAACGTTGCGCGCGCGGGAGGAGGACGGCGCGACGGCTCTGGAGGTGAGCGACACCGGCGTCGGTATCAGCCCCGAAGACCTCCCGCGCATCTTCGAGCGGTTCTACAAAGCCGAGCGGGCGCGGTCGGGCGCAGGCACAGGGCTGGGGCTCGCCATCGTGAAGCACATCGCGCAGGCGCACGGCGGCTCGATCTCCGCCCGGAGCCGACCGGGACAGGGCGCGACGTTCACGCTGCGCCTGCCGACGGGGCCGCGCGCAGCCGAAGCTGAACAGGCCGAATCGCCGTAGGCCGTTTCGCTCCGAACTCGGTACGTTCGGCCCATCGGGATCGCACGCGCCGTCCGGTACACAGAATCGGAATGAACCGTTGGCTCGTCCCGCTCGCGGGAGTCGCGCTGTCGTTCGCGCTGCTGTTCGCGGCCGCGTGTGGCGGGGATTCGGACTCGTCCTCCCACGACAGCGGCTCGCACACACCCCCAGAAGGCGGCTTCGCCGCGCACGTCTACGATCCGCCGCGCGAGATCGCGGACTTCACCCTCACGGACCAGGACGGCGAGCTGTTTCGCCTGAGTGACACGAACGGCACGGTGCGGCTGCTGTATTTCGGGTACACCAACTGCCCCGACATCTGCCCGACCACGCTGCTCACGTGGAAGCAGGTCCGCGAGGAGCTGGGGGACCACGCCGAGCACGTGACGTTCATCATGGTGACGGTGGACCCCGAACAGGACACGCCCGAGGTGCTGAAGCGGTACGTCACTGCCTTCCATCCGTCGTTCATTGGCCTCACGGGTTCGATGGAAGAGCTGACGCGCGTGTGGGCCGAGTTCGGCGTGCAAGTGCAGAAGGAGCCGATGCCCGAAAGCGCCGCTGGATATTCGGTGGGCCACACGGCCTCGGTGTTCGCCCTCGACCCCGAGGGGCGGTTGCGTCTCAAGTTCCCCTTCGGCGCCACGCCGGAGCAGATCGCCGCCGACGTGCGCCGGTTGATGGAGTGACGACATTCGAGTGGAGGTGTCGAACGTGAACCGATTCGGGCTTGTCATGGTGGTCGCGGCCGCGCTGACAGCGTCCGCATTCGCGGCTGCTGCGTGCGGAGGCGAGGAAGAGACGCCGTCGCCGTCGCCCACGGCAGTCGCCACGCAGCCCCGGCCGACGGAGGAGCCGACCGCGCCGGCCGCGGAGTCGAACATCGTGATCGAGGACGCATGGGCGCGCCCGTCGCCGATGGGTGAGATGGGCGGCGGCATGGGCGAAGGCATGCAGGGCACGATGGCTCCCACACGCGGCGCCGCCTACATGGTCATCCGCAACACCGGCACCGAAGACGACGCCCTCATCGGCGCTTCCAGCGACGTCGCTATGACCACGGAGGTCCACGAGACCTACATGGAGGGCGACACGATGATGATGCGCCGCGTGGAGCGCATTGACGTCCCCGCGGGCGGCGAAGTCGTGCTCGAGCCGGGCGGCTACCACGTGATGTTCATCGACCTGAAGGAGCCGCTCGAGGCGGGCACGACCATCGAGATCACGCTCCAGTTCGAGAAGGCGGGCGAGATCCCCGTGCAGGCCGAGGTCCGCGAACGATAACGGTCAGGCCGCCGAGCCCTGTAACGCGTGCGCGCGGGGCGCGGGCGCCTCGGCGAGAGCCGGGGCGGCACGGACAGGGGCGTCCGTGGTGACGACCCAGACGCGGCCCGTGCCCTGCCAGCGCGTTTCGATCGTCCCCTCGTAGACGGCGTCATCGAGCGCCACGGTGACGCGCCTTCCCCCACGGAGAAAATAGTAGGAGAGGAGCGCGTCGGGGTGGTCGGGGCGGCTCAGGACGATGGTGTGGGCGCCGTCGTCGAAGTGCACGGTCACGTCCGCCAGCTTCCTGCCCTGTGCATCCATGATCGTGACCATGGCCTCCACCCTCCCTCGAGTGTACGGGGCCGATGTTAGGAAGGCGTTACTGCCGGATGAACGATGCGTTACGGCGTCCGCCCCATCAGGGAACCGGAGCGGATCGCCGGAGCATCTCCTCGATTTCGGCCAGGGCCTCCCTGGTATTCGCGTTGCGGAAGGACGCCAGCTCGCCGTCGGCTTCGCGCACGAGCGCCTCGGGCACCACGTCGACGGTGATGCGCGACAGCAGCGCGCGGAAGGAACGGTCGGCGCTGTTGAGGGTCTCGATGAGGGCGTGAAGGCAGGACCGGGCGTAGACGCCGATGGCGGGCTGGGGCTCTCCGTACGCCTGCGGGACGACGGCGTCGACGCCGTTGCGCCGGCTCACCAGCAGGCGCAGGAGCTCGGGCCGGAGGAGCGGCGCGTCGCAGGGCGCCACCAGCACATGGTCCGCCTCGGCGTAGGCCAGTCCGGTGTACACCCCGGAGAGCGGTCCCCGGTGTGGCAGGAGGTCCTCGCCCACGAAGAGGGGCACGCGCGAGGTGAGGGGTGGCAACGGCTGCCCGGGCGCGATGGCCAGGATAATGGGCGACGCCGCCTCCTGCATGGCGTCTACGACCCATTGCAACAGGGGCTTGCCGAGCAGGAGCGCGCCGGGTTTGTCGCCGCCCATGCGGACGCCCTGTCCGCCCGCCAGGATGACGCCGATCATGTCGCTCTCACGCTACGGGAGCGCGCCGGCCCCTCGCCAGAGCCGTTCGTCCTCTGGTCGGGCGGCGTCGCGGCGCGGGCTGGCACCGCGGGCAGAAATGCGTGCCGCGGCCAGCGAGCGTGATGCGCTCGACAGGCGTGCCGCAGACGAAGCAGGGCTGGCCCGTCCGCCGGAACACGCGCACGTAGAACTGATGCGTGCCCTCGCGCCCCTCGGCGTCACGATAGTCTCGATAGCTCGACCCCCGATGCCCCATCGCTTCCTCCAGCGTCTCGGGGATGGCGACGGCGAGGCGTTCGAGCTCAGCGCGCCGGAGGGAGTTGGCGGGCCGAAGGGGGTGGATGCCCGCGCGGAACAGCGATTCGTCGGCGTAGATGTTGCCGATGCCGGCGATGGCCTCCTGGTCCAGGAGCACGGCCTTCACGGGCGCCGCGCGCCGCGCGAAGATGGCCCGCAGACGCTCGGCCGTGAGGCCCTCGAGCGGCTCCGGCCCGAGCTTGCCCACGACCTCCTCGGGGTCGTCTACCAGCCGCACCCGCCCGAACTTCCGCAGGTCGCTGAAGCGCAGCTCGCGGCCACGGTCCAGGACGAACACCACGCGCGTGTAGGGATCCGGCGGGTCGCCGGCGCGCCGCAGGAGGAGCGCGCCGGTCATCCCGAGGTGGACGACGAGCGCGCCGCCGCCCTCGAGCTCGAAGATGAGGTACTTCCCCCGGCGGCGGATCTCCGCGATGCGCCGGCCGCGGAGCGCCGCGTCGAAGGCCTGCGGGGAGGGCGCCTGCACGACCTGCCCGGCGTCGGGCGCCACGCGGACGGATTCGATGCGAGCGCCGCGCAGCGCGGGCGCGAGGTCGCGCCGGATGGTCTCGACCTCGGGGAGCTCGGGCACGGCTCAGTCCAGATCGTCGTCGCCGAGGTCGCCGTCCTCGTCGTCCATGAACTCCTCGGGGATCTCGCCGCGTTCCATGCGCGAGACGGCGTCCTCAAATTCGGGGCCGAGGTCCTCACCCGCCTCTTCGGCCATGCGCCGCGCCCAGCGCGCCACCGCCCGCGGGTCGTCTTCGTCGAAATCGGGCAGGCTGTCGAAGTCGTCGGCGAAGGCGCTGTCCGCCCGCATGACAGCGAAGCGCGAGATGAGACGGGAGAGGTCGGCGCTGCCGCACCGGTCGCAGGTCGCGGTTACGGTCGCGCTGAACGAGCGCTGGAAGACGCTCACGCGGCGTCCGCAGGCGTTACACCGGTACTCGTAGATGGGCACGGCTCCAGTATAGCGACGGGCCGTGCCCAGAGCGGAGGGTGTGTCCGGGACCGCGGGCGGCGGCGATGCGCCGCTTGACCGGCGGTCGTACCTGAAGATATGGTATTACCGCGATTGACAGTACGGCGAGGTATCGATGGCGTATCGAGAGACGACGATCACCCAAAAGGGACAGGTGACCATCCCCCGTGAGATCCGCGAGCGGCTACGTCTGCGGCCCCGCGACCGCGTGATCTTCGAGGTGGAGGGGGACGCCGTGCGAATCCGGCGGGCGCCATCGAAGGCGCTGGCGTTGTACGGCGCCGTTTCGCCACGCAAGCGCCCTGAGGACTTCGCCGCGCTCCGGGAGGCGTTCGAGCGCGGCGTGGCGGACGAGGTGGCCGGCGAGCGCTCGCGCGAGGCGTGATCCGTGCGGTTCCTCGACACCAACGTCCTGCTCCGCTACCTCACGAGGGACGATGAACCCAAGGCCCGTCGGGCGCTGGCGCTGATGGTCAGGCTCGAACGCAACGAGGAGCGGGCGCTTCTCTCGCCCATGGTCGTGTTCGAAACCGTATTCACGCTGGAAAAGAGCTATCGCGTGCCGCGAGCCCGCATCAGGGAGCTGCTCGAGAATCTGCTCTCGTTTCGTGGTCTCGCTCTGGCCGGCAAGCGCGTCTATTACGAGGCGCTGGACCTCTACGAGAGGACAGCCGTCTCGTTCGCGGATGCGTACAACGCCGCGTTCATGAAAGCGCGCGGTGTGGACGAAATCTACAGTTGGGACGCCGACTTCGACAGGGTGGAAGGCGTCGTCCGCCTCGAGCCGCCCGACGAGGCCGAGTAGTCTTCTGCGCTCCGAACGGGACGAAGACGGGCGGCCGAGGGCTCCCCTCAGCCGCCCGTTCGCGTGTGCGACGTCGCGCCTTACAGACGCTCGATGATGGTGGCGGTGGCCATGCCGCCGCCGGTGCACATCACCTGGTGGCCGTACCGGCCGCCCGTGCGCTCGAGCTCGTGCAGTAGCGTCGTCATCAGCCGCGCGCCCGTCGCCCCCAGCGGGTGGCCGAGCGCGATGGCCCCGCCGTTGACGTTGACCTTGTTCATGTCGGGGTTCAGCTCGCGCTTCCACGCCAGCACCACCGATGCGAACGCCTCGTTGATCTCGATGAGGTCGATGTCCTCGAGGCGCAGGCCCGCCTTCTTGAGCACCGCCGGCGTTCCGGTGATGGGGCCCGTCAGCATCAGGACGGGGTCCGACCCCACGACCGCCTGAGCGACGATGCGCGCCCGCGGCCTCACGCCGAGCTCCTTCGCCTTCTCCGCCGACATGAGGAGCAGCGCCGCCGCGCCGTCGGTGATCTGGCTCGAGTTCCCCGCGTGGTGAATCCCGTCCTCCCGGAACGACGGCGTGAGCGACGCCAGCTTCTCGAGCGACGTGTCGCGGATGCCCTCGTCGGTCTTGATGACCGCCTTCTGCCCCTCGAGCTCGACCTCGATGGGCATAATCTCGCGGTCGAAGCGGCCGGAGTCGCGGGCGTACTTCGCCTTCTCGTAGCTCCAGAGCGCGAATTCGTCGGCCTCGCGCCGGTCGATCCCCCACTTCTTCGCGATCTCCTCGGCGGCGATGCCCTGCGACGTCAGCGGGTAGAGCGCCATGAGCTCGGGCGGGAAGGGGAAGCCGTGGGACGCGAAGTTCGCGCCCAGCGGCTGGCGGCTCATGGTCTCGACGCCGCCTGCGATGGCGACGTCGACGACGCCCGCCTGGATGAGGTTCGCGGCGAAGTGCACGGCCTGCTGCCCCGACCCACACTGGCGGTCCACCGTGGTGCCGGGGATCGTGTACGGGAACCCCGCCGTGAGCACAATGTTGCGGGCGACGTTCGCGGCCTGCTCGCCGACCTGCGTCACGCAGCCGAAGACGACGTCTTCGACCACGTCCGGCGGGAGGTTGGCGCGGCGCATCAGCTCTTGCAGCACCTTCGCCCCCAGGACCACCGGGTGGATGCCCGACAGCACGCCGCCCCTGCGGCCCATCGGCGTGCGCACCGCTTCGACGATGACGACCTCTCGCGACATGAGAACCTCCTGGTTGTTCGAGCCGTCGGCGCCGGCACGCGTCACCACGCAGCCGGCCGCGCCCGCTCCGAACGGGACGCGCGGCGGCAATCCATGATACTCGGCTTCCCTTCGTGACCGCCAAGCTGGCGCGCCCGCGTCGACGTGGGGCGCCTGCGTCAAAATCTATACGCGCACACGCTTGACAGGGGCGGCGGAACGTTCGCATAATCGCCGCTGACAGTGCCCGGCGGCTCCGCCGGGTTTCCCCGCCTGTCGCAGCAGTCCCAGGTCCTCGGCCGCAGACGCGGCACGTCTCGCCCGGCGCTCGGGGGGAGTATGACGGGCAGCGGAAGCAATCAGCGCCTCGGAGGGCGCGGCCTGCGAACGTCTTCGCGACGCGGGCGGATTCGGGTTGTCTACCGCGACAGCGGCCGGGCGGCCTCGCCAGCCATCGTCGGGCTCGCCGTCGCGGCCATCGGCGTGGCCCTGGCGCTGTTGTGGGGTCCGCTGGCGTCCCTCTTCGCCGCACCTATCGTCACCACGGACAAACCAGACTACTACACCAACGAAATCGTCACTATCACGGGGAGCGGGTTCGCGGCGAACGCCTGGTACGACGTTCCCGTCATCCGGCCCGACGGCAGCATCGTCAAGGGCGACGGGTCGTTCCAGCCGGGCTGGGACAGCGTCCAGACGGACGGCTCCGGCAACTTCGTCTACTACTACCAGCTCGATGGCATCGAGGGGCTCTACACCGTCGAGGTCTACGCCTCGCCATGGGGCGGTCCCGGCTCCGGCCAGAGCCCGCTCGCCACGACTACCTTCAGGGACACCAACATCCACTTCTCTCAGTGCCGGAACGACTCCGACAACGACGACGTGCCCGACGACTGCGAGTGGTCGACGGGCGCGGTGAACCAGAACAACTCCGCCTACACCGAGGGCGACGCCGTTCCCCAGCGGCTCTTCCGCGAGGTGAGCGATCCGGGAACGTACACCTTCGTCTTCGAATACGATTTCACACAGGGCGACGTCTACGCGTATGACTTCATCACGAACGTAGACGCGTCCCAGTCGGGAGCGCTCCTGAATCCGTGCGGGCAACGGCCCTCGTTCGTGACCTCGGCTGAGTGCAGCGCCATGTTCAACACGAACTGGCAACTCGGCCCCATCCCCTCGGACCCCTTCGACGCCGTGGCCCAGCGGGAGGATCCACCGGGCGCGGGGGCGAGGAACTTCCGCGTCGGGTGCACGCCGGCGTGCTCGACGGGTGTCACGGTGGAGTTCCCCGACCCGCCCATCGGTCCCACGGACGGCGAAGACAATCCGGGAGGCGAGGCGCACATTCCGGACAGCGACCCCGACTGCTTCAAAAACTGCGGGAGCAGCAGCGTGCGCATTGCCGTCAAGGTGACGACATCGTCGCCGAACACGACGGTGGGCATCTGGTTCGCGGGGCACCTGGCCCGGACCGCCGACCCGCCTGGGCCGGCCGTCGGCTGGGGGACAGGGTGCGACACGGCGGCAAGCTGCGGTTCGAGCCAGATCTCCGGCGCGCCCTTCCATATGAAGTACCACTGCCTCAAGAAACCTGGGTCATCCACGTGCGAATCGGAAGGGGACCGGGACAACCAGGTGCAGCTCGGCGCCGTCTTCACGCCGACCCCGACGCCGACGCCCACGTTCACCCCCACGCCGACGCCGACCGCGACGTTCACGCCGACACCCACGGCGACGCCGACGTTCGCGCCGTCGCCGACCGCGACGTTCACGCCAACCCCCACGGCGACGCCGACGTTCACGCCAACGGCGACCGCAACGTTCACGCCGTCGGCGACGCCCACGTTTACACCGTCGCCAACGCCGACGCCGACGTTTACGCCGTCACCGACGCCAACGCCGACGTTCACGCCGTCACCGACACCGACGCCCACGTTCACGCCGACGCCGTCCCCGACGCCGTCGCCGACACCGACGCTTACGCCGACGCCGACCCCGACGCCGACGTTTACGCCGACGCCGTCCCCGACGTTCACGCCAACGCCGTCGCCGACACCGACGTTCACCCCGACGCCGTCGCCGACACCGACGTTCACCCCGACGCCGACGCCGACACCGACGTTCACGCCGACTCCGAGCCCGACGCCGACGTTTACGCCGACGCCGTCCCCGACGTTCACGCCAACGCCGTCGCCGACACCGACGCTTACGCCGACGCCGTCGCCAACGCCGACGTTCACGCCGACTCCGAGCCCGACGCCGACGCTTACCCCGACGCCGTCCCCGACGCTCACGCCGACGCCGAGCCCGACGCCGACGTTTACGCCGACGCCGTCGCCGACGTTCACACCGTCGCCGACCGCGACTCACACGCCGACGGCTACAGCGACCTTCACCCCGACGGCGACGCCGTCGCCCACAGCGACCGCGACGTTTACGCCGACGTCGACGCCGACCGCGACCAACACGCCGACGCCGACGAGCACCGCCGCGCCCACGGCGACGCCAACGCCGACGGGCACGCCGCGCGTGCAGATGCTGAAGGACGTCGACACGCAGCCGCCCGACACCTCGATCGTTGATGCGGCCAACCTGTTCCTCTGCACGAACGGTCCGAACTGCTGGAGCGCCGCCAACCCGTCAGTGAACAACGGCCACGGCCATCTGGTGGTGCTCGAGCGGCTGTTCAACCAGTTCGACGCGGACGGAGCGGGCGCTTTCGAATTCCAGCTGAAGTTCGACCACAAGGTGTTCGACATCACCGTGTTCCACGGGGTCGACCTCAACGGCGACGGCGATTGCGCAGACACCGCGCTGGGCGAGCCGGGCGCCTGCTACCTCTACGAGACCGGGCGGGTGCCGGGCGCGGTGGGCGTCGGAGGCTGCGCGGTCACCCTGGTGACCGAGAACTGGATTCTCTTCGGCTGCGTGTCCAAGGACCCCGATGAGCAGGAGCCGATTCAGCCGGGTCCAGTGGGAGCGAGCGCCGTCATCGCCACCATCCATATCGACCCAGAGCCGGACCTGGTGGCGCGATTGACGCCGGGGCAGAAGAACGGCATCGTGCGGCCCATTTTGGACGAGAACTGTGAGGTGGCGGACGTGTACGGCGATCCGCTCGGGACCGGACAGTACGATGCGCTCGGGCGCGAGATACCGCTGCCGGGCGTGGTCACGGGTGGCCTCATTGAGGACTGCGGCGACGTCACCATCACGGTCCGGATGCTCGAGGGGGACGTCGACCTGGACTGCGACGTCGACGTCAACGACCAGCAGGCGCTGTCCTTCCGGTACGGCGCGGCCTTCGGCGTCCTGCTCTACGACCCGTTCTTCGACCTGGAGCCGCCGACGAAGGACTTCGACATCGACGTCAAGGACGTGCAGAAGGTGTTCGGTCGGGATGGGTCGACGTGCGACGCGCCGATACCGCCGCAGGACCCGCAGCCGCCGCCTCCCAGCGGTCCCGTACCTTGATGGATGACCCTCCCGCTTCGGCTCGCCGCGAGTGATACTTTCTGCTACCTTTTGCGTTGCCTAGAGGTGGAAAGCGAAGCGGGAGCGCTGGATGCGAATCTGGACATTGGGGGGACTCTGCGTGGCGCTGGCTCTGGCGACGCTCGTCGGATTCGCCTGCGGCTCAGATGG
>DATLZC010000097.1:0-2235 GCA_035574215.1 Dehalococcoidia bacterium
GGCACCTACCTCGAGATCGGCAACATCAGCTTCGGGAACACGACGCAGATCGAGCCATCGGCGCTGGTCTGGGGCAGCAAGCGCATCGTCGGCGTCGTCATGTACGACCCATGGGTCATCCCCGAGGCGCTGGACTTCCTCGTCCGGACAAAGGGGAAATACCCGTTCGACGAGCTCGTGTCCCACAAGTACCCGCTGGACCAGATCAACAAGGCGTTCGAAGACGCCGAGTGGCAGCGTGAAGGCGACCCCACCCAGATCCGGCGGGCCGTCATTACGCCGTGAACAGGGCGGCCCAGCGCGCCGCAATCGAAAGGGCCCCGAGAGCGGGGCCCTTTCGATTCGCAGCGGGCGGGACGCCCTCCGGGGCAGGGCGCTCCCCCGCCCGGGGGTCGACCCTACGCCGACTGCGCCGTCGCCCAGCCGAGCGCCGGCCGCACTCGACGCCAACCCGCTCGGGCGCGCAGGGCGAACGGAGCCACTGCGGCCCACCCCAGCGACGCCGTGACGGCGAGAAACGCCACGATGTTGAGCGCCGTCATCGCGAAGGACAGCCGGCTCACCAGCAGCGTCTCGACGAGGTCGGGGTCGGTCGGCGCCGCGGCGAACAGATTCAAGGCGAAGACCGGCGTCAGAAACAGATACAGGGGCAGCCATCGGCGCTCGACGACCGCCACCGGCGCGAGCAGCCCGAAGAGCGGGTACAGGTAGCGCTCGTGGGTGCTCAGCGGCAGCATGTAGAACACGAACACGAGGTACGCGCTCGCCACGAGCAGGCCGACGGCGTCGGTCCGCCGGCGGAGGTACGCCAGCGCGACGAGCGTCGCAGCCCCCGTGAGGAGCAGCGCCAGGTGCGCGATGCGCAAGGTGGCGCCACCCACCGCCAGCAGCGGATACCGGGGCGTCGCAGCCGTTCCGATGTCGCTGAACCACCAGACGTTCCACGCCGCAAGCGACAGGTACTCGTCAGAGGGCGTGAAGAGACCGCGGTAGATAGCGACCAGACGCGGCCCATCTCCGTGGAGGACGAAGAATCCCAGGAGCAGCGTCAGTCCCGCGAGGCAGCCGGCGACCCCGTCGAGGGCGCCTCGCCAGCCGAATCGCCACCACGTGAACGCCGCTAGGGCGGGCAGGATGACGACCGGCTGAGGCTTCATGACGAAGCCGACGGCGAACAGGAACCCCGCGGCGGCCGTCCGGCCTCTCGCGAGCGCGAAGATGGCGGCGAGTTCGAAGAACGTGATGATCGAGTCGGTCTGCGCCCACACCGCCGAGTCGTAGATGACGGCGGGGTGGAAGGCGAAGAGCGCGGCCGCCGCGGCCGCCAGCGCATCCTCGCCGCTGAGGCCCAGCGCTGGAAGCCAGCGCCAGCGGCGCACGAACCCGGGGACCGCCGACGGCGTCCGCGTCAGGAGCCACCGCGCCACCGCGAACACGAGGACGGCGGCGAGGAGGTCGAACAGCACCGGCGGCGCCTTGATGAGATAGTGCAGCGTCATCGTGTCGAGCTGGAAGTCCGGGTTCATGCGCCCGTACAGCGCCGCCACGGGCCAGAGGAGGTAGTGGTAGCCGACGTAGTTGGTGTCGGAGTTCCGGAAGATGTCCGCGAAGCCTCCCGACCAGGACTGATAGGCCCACACTTTGAACAGGGTCGCGTCGGCGTGGCCCGGTCGGAGATTGGCCCCGTACGGGAACAGCGGTAGCCGTGACAAAAGGAACATAAGGATCGCCATGAGAGCCAGCGCCGCGACGACGATTCGAGACATGGGGATCCGAGGGCTCACGAACGAGTCCTTTCCGCGCAGGGCGCGTTAGGCCGAGTCCCTGCGAAGAGGCGCTAGGGGTCGTTGCCGATCAGTTCCCGGGGGTTCGCTGGTCGATGCCGCCCGAGGGGGTCGGTCGGGCGGCGCCACCGAGCCCGATCCTAGCGGCGCGGTCGCGGCCCGACAAGGGGTAATCGGTTAACCTGCACAAGCAGGTGGCGAATTTCTTGTCTGTGCCGATGAGCTGCAGAACGGGGCACAGCGGCGCGGGACTGCACTCAAACGGCCGGTCTGCTCAGCCTCCAACGGGCGGCGAGACGCGAGACTGTTCCGTGACTGGTTCTCGGTTGGTGGGATAGAAGCAGCGCCTGCCTTCTGGTATGGTTGAGGCGAATAATCGAACAAACAGAAGGAGGCGCTGCTGTCAGCATGAGGCTACGACTTCTCGTCCCCGAGGTCAAGCGCTTGGCGG
>DATLZC010000098.1:0-17914 GCA_035574215.1 Dehalococcoidia bacterium
CCGGTACCCGCCGCCCATCTGCTCCCAATCCTTCGGGCAGCCCCGCCCGGGCAGGGTGTTCACCGTCATCCACCACTGGTAGTCCGTTCCCTCGTCGCGGGTCCACAGCGTCTTGCAGGCCACCGAGCACGTCTGGCAGCCGATGCATTTGTTCAGGTCGAACACCATGGCGACCTGGTTCTCGGACCGAGGCGCCATCGCCGTCTTGCCGTTGGGATTCGAGCCGTTCTTCGGCATGGGCCGATCCTCCTATTCCAGCGTGATCTCGCGCCAGTCGCGCGAGTAGGCCTTCAGGCCGCCTCGTTCCTGATTGCTGCCTTCCCAGACCGCGAAGGCGATCTTGGCCGCCTTGCCCGGGGCGAGCTTCACGTTGTCCTTGCCGCGGGCGGACAACGTCCGGCTCAGCACGACCGACCAGCGGCCGTCCTTCCACACGCCCTTCGCGTCGATGGTGGCGCCGTTCGCCTTCTCGACCGTCCCCGGGCCCTGGGCCACGATGTTCTGGCCTTCGGAGAGATCGGCGCGCCAGAACCAGCCGTTGACGTGGGCGTCGGGCGAGCCCATGGTGCCGAGCGGGGCGTCACCGTTGCTCGGGAACAGCACCGCGGCCGCGTCGGGGAACTGACGGTTCCCGTAGTCGTTGTTCTCGGTCTCGTCGTTCCATTCGAGCTGGATGGCGAGCCGCTGGCCGTCGTGCGCGGCCCGCACGGCCACGGCGCGGACCCGGCCGATGAGCCGGTCGGCCCAGACCGTCCGCACGTAGCGCGAGGTTTGACGGTGGATCGGCGTTCCCACCAGGTCGATGACCTCACGGTCGACCTGCTCCCAGGCTTTGGCCTTGGGGTCCAGCAAGGCTGACGCGTCGGCCACCTTCTTTGCCAGCATGCCTCACTCCTCCTTTCCCGGGGCGCCGTCGAGCTTTCGGATGTCCAGGCGAATGGCCCGGTCGATGGGCACCGGCTGCCAGTGGATGCCGCGGTAGCGGAGATGACCGTAGCCGCCCGCGAACGCGAGCCACTTCACCATGCCCGGTTCCACGTTCGAAGGGTCGAGCCAGTCGGGGAACTGATACGGCTCGAAGCCGTTGTAGATGATGAGCTGGCCCGGACGCACCGCCGGCGACACCCGCACGTTCACCCGGATCGAGCCCATGTCGTTGTACAGCTCGACCACTTCGTCGTCGCGGATGCCCCGCTTCTCGGCGTCGCTGGTGTTGATGTAGCAGAACGGGTGTCCGCGGTGCGTGTTCAGGATGATCCGGTTGGTCATGTTCATCGAGTGGATCGACCAGCGCGGGTGCCCGCTCGTGAGGTGGAACGGGTAGTCTCCGCCCTGCGCCGGCGTCTCCTTGTGAACGGGCAACTGCTCGCCAGCCTCCAGGAACCAGTCGTGGTCGATGTAGAACTGCGCCCGCCGGGTCAGCGTCGGGAAGGGCATCTTCTTCTCGGTGTGCCAGCGGAACGGCGCGTGGGTTTCGTTCTCCTTGATGTCCGACGCCTGCCCGATGGCCATGGGCGACATGCCCCAGTTGACGAACCGGACGTAGCCCTTCTCGCGCATGGTCTGGAGCGTCGTGCCCTCCGGGAGGTTCCCCATCACGACGCTGTCGCGGACCATCTCGTCGAGCACCTTCTCGGAGCTGTCGTAGTAGCCGTTCAGGGTGAGACGGGCGACCAGGTTGTCCAGCCGGTGCTGCACGCCGTGGCTGTCGGTGTACTCGAGGAAGTTCCGCGCCTTCGCGCGCTCCTCGATCTTCTGCGCCAGCATCACCGCGATCTCGAACTCTTCCTTCGACTCGCCGCGCGGCGGCACCGCCCGGTCCGAGAACGTGAGGTGCATGATGTGCGGCGTCGAGTAGCAGAAGTTGGGCTTCTCGTAATGGTGCGCCGCGGGCAGGATGTAGTCCGACCACAGGCCCGTGGTGTTGATGCGCCAGTCGATGCTGACGATGCACTTCAGCTTGGGCCAGAGGTGCTTCAGCAGCATGTTCTGCCCGCCGCGCTGGCGCCGCAGCAGGTTCGAGCCGACCTCGAAGATGACGCGGGGCTCCTGGGTGGGCAGCGGCTGGACCATGCCGCTGAACCAGCCCTTCTCCATCGCCTCCTGGAAGTACTCGTCGAAGGAGCGGCGCATCCCGACGTCGCCCCACGTCTTCTTGTTCCAGATTTCGCGGTAGCCGCAGTGGTAGTACCAGAAGAAGGCAGGCGGCACCGTCCCGCCCATGTGCGCGCCCCGGTACGCCATCTCGTGGTTGAGGATCTCCTCCGTCATGGTGGGGTCTTCCTGGAGGAGCTGCTGGTACATGGCGTCGCGGCCGGCCATCGCCTGGCGGGTCACCTCCTGGCCCGGCATCGGCTTGTTGGGGGCGAAGAACTGGCCGTCGAACATGCCCACGGCCCAGGAACGCGCGCCCGTGCCCTTCTTGCCCCAGTTGCCCGTGAGGGCAAGCACGAGCATCATCGACCGTTCCATGAGGTCGCCGTGGTAGTACTTCCCGGAGTTCCACCCCATGAGCATCCGCGTCCGCTTCGTCGCCGCCTTTCGGGCAAGCATGCGGATGACGTCCGGGTGGACACCGCAGATCTGCTGCGCCTTCTCCGGGGTGTAGTCGCGGTCGAGGAGCTCCTTGAGGAGCGCGAAGGCCGGCGTCACCTCGACGGTGGAGCCGTCCTTCAGCTTCGCCTGGTACACGCCCTCGAGCGCAGGGTCGCAGTCGCCCAGAGCGAGCGTGCCCCGCGGCGCCTCGACGATGCGGCCGCTCTTCGTGTCGAACCAGTAGAACTGATCGTCCCGCCCGCCATCGACGTCGCTGGCGCGCAGGAACTTCTGGTTATCGAGCCTCACGAGGAGCGGAAGGTCCGTCTGTTCCTTCACGAAGTCCCAGTGGACCAGCCCTTCGGCAATGATGGTCTGCGACATGGCGTTGGCCAGCGCCACGTCGGTGCCGATGCGCACCGGCACGAAGTAGTCGGCGTGAGGCGCTGTCGGGTTGAAGTCGGGCGCCACCACCACCACCTCTGCGCCCCGGTACCGGCCCTCCGCGATGAAGTGGTACCAGGGGATCGACGTGTACGCCGGGTTGATCTGCCAGCAGAGCATCAGGTCCGTGTGGAACCAGTCGTCGCAGCTCGCCGCGGGGTCGAACTTGCCGAACGTGATGTAGATGCCCGGCGAAAAGTCGTTGATCTCCGCCTGCACATCGGTGACCGTGCCGCCCAGCGCATTGACGATAGCGCTCCCGTAGATGAGCGACTGCGTCCCGCCCTCGGCGGGCTCGCCGATGCGGATGATCGACTCGGGTCCCTGCTCCTGGATGGCGTCGATGATGTGGTCGGCGATCTCGGTGAGGGCCTGGTCCCAGGAGATCTCCTGCCATTTGCCCTCACCGCGCTCGCCGACGCGCTTGAGCGGCTTGAGGACGCGTTCCTTACCCGTCAGCAGGCGGTGCCACGACACGCCCTTCTGGCAGCCCGCCGGGTTGAAGTCGGGCACCCCTGGCTCGACGACGCCGTAGGTGCCGGCCTGCTCCTCCCGCCAGACCTCGCCATCGGGCCCCACATAGACGCGGAAGGGGCAGTTGCTGGGGTAGCAGTCGACGCAGTGGCTCCCCCAGGTCCACTTGGTCCAGCGGATCTTCTCGCGGTAGCGGTCTTCCACCGGCCGCGGGACCGCAGGGCGGTACGTGCGCGGCGCGGAGGGCGCGTCGGCGCCCGCCGCCTGTCGAGTTCTGCGCGTCGCCGTACGTGTCTGGACCATGGCACGACCTTTCCAGCAGCGTGGCCCGATCCCTTCGGGCCTTCGGCGATGGCTTAATTTAGCGCTCGCTCAAATAAGGGTCGAAGGGCCGATCGGACTGTGCGCCCAGTCTGAACGGCATACGGCCACAGGACTGAGGGCCTAATGGACCCTTCGCTCTGTGCTGACCGTCACCCTATCGGGAAGCGATCGGCCCTGACGGGCCATCGCAGGCAGGGAGTACACCCATAGTCGGACCCCGGCGCTGCCTCCGTTGCAGGAGGAGCCATGACTCAGCATGCCCGTGCGGTCGCCGCGGGGTCCGCCAGGCGGCCCGCAAGCCGACGCCTCACTCCCCTCGACATTCCCAGCGCGCGCGCACAGACGTATTCGTCCACCGAGGACCTGTACCGCGAGCAGTGGACGTGGGATCGCGTCGTCAAGGGCACCTGTAATCAGGCGGACTGCATCTCCGCCTGCACCCTGAACCTCTTCGTCAAGGACGGCATCGTCTGGCGCGAAGAGCAGAACCCCATTTACGAGCCGTCCGGCCCGCATCTGCCCGACTTCAACCCCCGCGGGTGCCAGAAGGGGATGGTCTACTCCGAGTTGATGTACGACCCCACCCGGATCAAGTATCCGCTGCGCCGGGTCGGCGAACGAGGCTCGGGCAAATGGGAGCGCATCTCCTGGGACGAGGCGCTCACCATCATCGCGGACAAGATCATCGACGTCGCCACCACCGACGGCCCCGAGGCCATCGTCTACGACATGGGGACGACCAACATCGATTTCGGCCCGGGGTCACCGGCGCAGTTCCGCCTGACCCAGCTCATCGGCACCACGTCCCTCGACGAGTGGGCCAGCGTCGGCGACCTCCCGATGGGCGCCATCCAGACCTGGGGGCTCTTCAACGCCGACGGCACGTCGGACGACTACTTTAACTCGGACTACATCATGGTGTGGCTGGGCAACCCGGCCTACACGCGCATCCCCGACGTGCACTTCATGCTCGAGTCGCGCTACCGGGGCGCCCAGCTCGTGGTCGTCGCCCCCGATTACAACCCGACCTGCATGCACGCCGACCTGTGGGTGAATCTGCGGGTCGCGACGGACGCCGCGTTCGCGCTCGGGATGGCGAAGGTCATCATCGACGAGGGGCTGTACCAGGAGGCCTACGTCAAGGAGCAGACCGATCTCCCGTTCCTCGTGCGGGACGACAACCAGCGCTTCCTCCGGCAGCAGGACCTGCAGGAGGGCGGCTCCGACGCCATCTTCTACTTCTGGGATCGGGCGAAGGGTGGCCTCGCCGAGACGCCCGGCAGCATGGGGCATCCCGTCGCCTCCATCCGGCTGGACGGCATCGACCCTGCCCTGGAAGGCGTGTACGAGGTCACCCTCAAGGACGGCACGAAGGTCACCGTGCGGCCGGTCTGGGAGAAGCTGAAGGCGCAGCTCGAGCAGTACACGCCGGAACGCGTGCAGGCCATCACCGGCGTCCACGCCGACACCATCCGCAAGGTCGCGCGCGACTTCGCGAAGGCGAAGGCGGCAAGCATCTTCGCCTCCTGGGGCGCCTGCAAGCACTACCACATGGACCTCTTCCAGCGGGCGATGATCCTCATCCTCGCCCTGGCGGGCCACACCGGGAAGCAGGGCGGCGGCATGCGCATCGGCGCCTGGTGGAACATCCCGCTGAACTACGACCGCGGGCAGCTCGAAGCGCTGCAGCCGCCTCCGCCGGACCAGCGCCCGAAGGTGCGCGACATCGAGATGGTCATGAAGTCGATGGCCGGGCGCGTGTCGAGCAACGCGCCGGCGATGGTCTGGCTCTACGCGCACGACGAGGGCTTCCGCAGGCTCGTGAACGACATGCGGTTCCAGGACCCGGCGCTGCCCCGGCCTGTCGAGGAGTACGCGAAGGAGGCCTTCGAGAACAAGTGGATGCCCGTGGGCAAGAAGCCGAAGGTGCTGCTCTACACGGGCATGAACCCGCTCCGGCGCTGGCCCGCGCCGCACGTCATCAAGGAGCACCTCTGGGCCGACCTCGAGCTCATCGTCACGTGGGAGTTCCGGATGTCCAGCTCCGCCATGCATGCGG
This sequence comes from Dehalococcoidia bacterium, assembly GCA_035574215.1. GTDB lineage: Bacteria > Chloroflexota > Dehalococcoidia > DSTF01 > JACRBR01 > DATLZC01. The sequence continues at coordinate 5,837 of DATLZC010000098.1, forward strand.
ACATCATCCTCCCCGCGGCGGCGTGGCACGAGAAGGCCGGCATCAAGTTCTGTCAGTCCCTGGTGCCCTACATCTGCGTGGGCGCTGGCGCCGTCGAACCGCTGGGCGAGGCCGTGCGCGAGTTCGACATGATGGCCAAGCTGGCCCGCAAGATTCAGGAGCGCGCCCGCGAGCGGGAGATCGGGCCGTACGTCGACGCGCTCGGTATGCAGCACGACCTGAGCCGGATCTTCGACGACTGGAGCTTCAACGGTGAGTTCCAGGAGGGCGACGACACCAAGGCGCTCGACATCTCCATCAGCATGTCGCAGCCGCTGAAGGGCGTGTCGTGGAAGGAGATCTCTGAGAAGGGCGCCGTGCGGGTGAAGAGCACCGGCAGCTACGGCCCCATCTCGGCGTTCTGCTCCGACCTGCAGGAGGGCGAGGCGCTGGCGCCCCACAAGTGGTTCGTCGAGGGCAAAGAGCCCTGGCCGACCCTCACCGGCCGCCAGCAGTTCTACCTCGACCACCCGTGGTACCTGGAGGCGGGCGAAGGGCTGCCGGTCCACAAGGAGAACCCCAACGCGGGAGGCGACTATCCCATCCTGGTGACCGGCGGCCACACGCGCCACAGCATCCACGCCATCTTCCGGGCGAACAAGACCCTGCTCAATTTGCAGCGGGGCGAGCCCGTGCTCTACATGAGCGTGCGCGACGCGCTCGAGCGCGACATCCGCGACCACGACCTCGTGTGGGTCTACAACGATGTGGGAGGCTTCAAGGTCCACGCCAAGATCTCGCCGGCGGTGCAGCCCGGGCAGGCCATCATCTACCATGCCTGGGAGCCGTATCAGTTCGAGGACTGGATGAGCAGCCAGACCATCGTGAGCTCGGCCTTCAAGCCGCTGCACCTGCTGGGCGGCTACGGCCATCTGAGCTTCCGGCCCATCCACGGCCAGCCCAGCCACACGCCTCGCGCGCACAAGGTCGAGATCGAGAAGGTCGTCCGGCGTGAGGAGAAGGAGGTCACCGCATGACCCAGCAGACGGAGTCGCGCCCCGCCGCGCTCGAGGTCGTCTTCGCGGAAGGCGAGGAGAAGGCCAACATCGTCGCCAAGCTGCTCAAGCAGCACATCGACGCCATCGTCGCGGCCGACCCCTCGAAGATCGACGCCGCGCGTAAGCTGCGGGGCAAGCTCGGCATCCACTCCACCGAGCCCGACGAGAAGGTGACACTCATCTTCGAGGGCGGCCGGGTGACCATTCGGAACGGCTTCGACGCCGACCTCGACGGCGCCATCAGCGGCCCGCTGAAGCTCCAGACCGAGACGCTGGCCGGCGTCGCGACCCCGTACCGCGAGATCCTGCGGCGTAAGCTGAAGGTCCGCATCAAGCTCACGCGGCCGCTCTTCACATCACAGACGTACAACTTCCTGAAGGTTCCGCCCGCCATGAAGGCGGCCCAGCCTCCTCCTGCCTGAACGGGCTACCCTGGGCCCGTAGCCTCGCGAGGGGGACGGCAGCGTCCCTCTCGCGCCTTCTCGCCCTTGCCCGGGACCAGCGGCGCGGCCACAATCCAACGAGCGACGGAAGCACGCGTATTGGGAGCGGAGAACCATGGGACGCGAAGAGCTCGAAGCGCTGGTGAGGGTCTTGCAGGAGCAGCTCGCCCGCGGGCCTGACAACGTCGCCCTGGGGACCTGGACGATCCGCTACGACCGCGCGCGCCGCGCGTTCGAGTTCGATAAGTGCGAGGCCGTGGGGTACTGCGAAGAGCGCCCGGCCGTCGTGGCGCTGACAGGAGAAGTGCTGGACCCGGGCGGTCCGCTCCTCCAGGACTAGCCCTCGTCGAGGAGGCGCTGGACGTACGCCAGGTCGCCGGCCAGAAACGCCCCGGTGAGCGACGCCAGCGCCGCGTAGAACCGCGCCGGCTGCTGCGTCGCCAGCTTGCGCTCGAGCAGGCGCCACCAGCGCGCGGGGTGCCGCTCGAGGAAGTCGCGTTGGGCGCGAAGCAGTGACCCGGTGTCGACGCCCGTCGCTCGCGCCATCCCCTCCTCGAACGCCAGCACCTGCAGGAATTCGAGCTCGATGCTCACATGGTCCGGCAGCTCGCGCGCCCGCTCGTCGACCTTCAGGCCGAAGAAGCGGTAGAAGCGCAGCACCTCCTCCATCGTGCGCTTGCGAGCCGGGCCCCACTCGCCGCCGTACAGCGGGCACGGGGGACGAATGGCGCCGACTTCGAACAGGCGGATGTACTCGGCCTGAAAGTCGACGTACTCGCCCCCCTCGGCGAGCCCGTCGAAATCGACGGCCGCCGGCAGTGAATACGGCAGCGCCTCCACCAGGCCCTCGACGTCGTCCCGGAACGCGCCGGCCGTGACGCGGACGTGGAAGGCGCGCTCGGGGAACGACAGCGCATCCGCGAGAAGCCCGTACAGCTCGGAGCGGGCGCTGGTGGCCTCATCGATGCGAACGGCGGGCTCGGAGGTCATCGCTCGATCTCCAGCGGCTGCCACAACGGTTGATACGCCTTGAGGCCCGCGCGCTCCTTGTTCGACCCCTGCCACACCGCGAAGGTGCATTTGTGCTGCGCGCCCGGCGACAGCGGCACGACGATGTCCGCCGGCAGGCTCACCGAAAACGGTCGGGCGACGGTGATCCTCCAGACGCCGTCGCGCCAGACGCCAGCGCCCCGCAGCGGGGAATCCGGGTGTCGCGTCGCCGTGCCCCGTCCGGTGGCGGTGACGTAGAACGGCGTGGGCACATCAGCCCGCCACAGCCACATGTTCACCGGCTGCCCCGGGAGACCCATCTCCGCGATGGGCGCGTCGGCGCCGATGGGCAGCATCACCCCGGCCTGGTCGGGGAAGTTCGCCGTGTCGTTCGGCCGGCTGTCGTCCGTCGGGTCATCCCACTCGAGCCGGAAGCACAGCACGTCGCCGTTGTGCGCCGCCCTAACGCGGACCTCGGGAATCACGCCGTGACGCAGCGTCGCCCACTTCACCTGCACATACTCCGACGGCTGCAGCACGAGCGGCGTCGGCTCGAGGGCGATGGCCTCTTGCGGGACGCCGTTCCAGACGGCGCCCTCGGGGTCGAGCAGGGCGTCCTGCGCCACGTTCACGCGCTTTGCGGTGACCACGGCGGTTTCACCTCCATCCGTTCGTCGAGCGTCCGTACGTAGGCGTCTCCGGCGCAGGCGCGGCACACGGGGCCGTCGGGCGTCTCCACGTGCCGCCGATCGTTGACTTCTTCGCCGCACACCGCGCAGCGCACGCGCACGGTCGGCTTTCCGGGCCGGTCGTCCTCGCCCAACTCGACGGCGACCCGCCGCACCTCGAACAGCTCCTCGTCGGACAGATGGCGGTACGCCGCCATCTGCGCCTCGTGACGGTCGAGCGAGGGATACCGTTGGGCCGCAAGCTCCCGCGACTCCGCGCGCGCGACCACGCGTACGGCTTCGCCTGTCTCGGTGTTCAGGAACGTGGCCGCCAGCTTGCCGTGGTCGACGAACTTGAGCGTGCGCTTCCCGAGCCGGCAGCCCGTGACCGTCTGCACGGCGTCGGCGCCGCAGCGGTCCATCTCGACCCACACGATCAGCCGCTTCGAGCCGCGCGGCCGGGGCAGGCCGACCGCCCGGCAGCCCAGGAGCGCCAGTCGCACGCCCAGCACCTGGCCGGGACAGACGTGGCCGTGGAACGCCGCCGCTTCCGCGAGGGCCAGCTCCACCTCCGACTCCGGGTGACGGCCGGTCCGAATCCATTCGAGGAGGCGCGCCGCGAGCGCGGTGGGATCGTCGCGTGAGAGGGCGTCCGGCCCTGCGCTCGCGGGCTCCGCAGCGACGAGCGCCAGCAGCTCGCCCGGTTCGTCGTGCCCGTCGAAGACGGCGCCCGGCCCGAGGACGTAGACGTACGGAGTCGGGTAGCCGTGGAACCCCTCCGCGAGGATGACATCCGCCCGCTCCGAGACCCGCGCCGCCAGGGCGAAGAGCCCCGGCTCCGTCCGAGGCGCCTCGAACGTGGCGAGCTTATCGGGCGAGACGACGGTGACGAGCTCCGCGCCCGCCTCCGCGAAGCGGAACGAGTCCTTTCCCTGCCGGTCGAGGTCGACCCGGTGGTGCGCGTGCTTCAGCACCGCCACGCGAAGCCCCTCGCGCGCCAGCAAGGGGATCACCTTCGTGAGCAGGGTGGTTTTCCCCGAACCGGACCGCCCCACGAACCGGATGATCGGTGTCATGGCGGCATCACTGTTGCGCGCGCCGTCGCCCTCGGACTAGGGCCGAACGTCCCCCTCCGCACGCCGGGCGACGGCCGCCGGTAGTCCGTTTGACCCATGTCAATGGATAACCGGCCCTTGTCGCTAAGCGGGATTCCCGTTCACCATGGTGGCCGTCGCCGCTAGGAAGGGTTGGTGCCTGTGGTTACTGAAACGAAGCCGGCCCGCGTCCGAGAGCCCATCGCCACGGAAGAACGCTATCGGGACCGCATCAGGTTCGACCGCGTCGCCTTCGGCAGTCACTGCATCGACTGCTACCCGGGGAACTGCGTGTACCGGGTGTACGTGCGCGACGGGAAGGTCTGGCACGAGGAGCAGGCGGGTGTCCTGCCCGTCGTCGAGCCCGGCGTGCCGGACATGAACCCGATGGGCTGTCAGAAGGGCGCCGGGTGGAGCTGGACGCTCAACGGCGGCGAGCGCGTGCTCTATCCGCTCAAGCGCGTCGGCCCCCGCGGTTCGGGGAAGTGGCAGCGCATCTCCTGGGACCAGGCCTGCGAAGAGATCGCCGACGGCATCATCGACGCCATCCAGGAGATGGGCCCGGAGTCGATGATCGCGCTCTCCGGCTGCAACATGAGCACCTGGGGGGTGACCGCGCGCGGCCGCTTCTTCGGCCTCATCGGCGGTATCACGACCGACCTCAACGCCGAGATGAACGACTTCTCGCCGGGCCACTACCTCACCTACGGCAAATTCGACCCGGTGAGCAGCATCGATGACTGGTTCCACGCCGACGTCATCTTCATCTGGTTCTCGAATCCGGCGTACACCCGGATTCCGCACATGCACTACATCCTCGAGGCGCGCTACCGGGGCGCGACCGTCGTGACGGTCGCCCCGGACTACTCGCCGTCAGCGATCCACTCGGACTACTACCTGCCCGTCCGGCCGGGCACGGACGCCGCGCTGGCCCTCGGCATGGCAGCGGCCGTCGTTGAAGAGGGCCTCGTCCACGAGCGGTTCGTCAAGGAACAGACCGACCTCCCGCTCCTCGTGCGCGACGACAACCGGAAGTTCCTCGTCGAAGCCGACCTGAAGGAGGGAGGCCACCCCGAGCAGTTCTTCTGGCTCGACCGCAAGACGAACGCGCTCGCTCCCGCGCCTCGGGGGACGCTCGACCTCGGGGACGTCGACCCGGCGCTGCAGGGCGCGATCGAGGTGACGCTGAAGGACGGGACGAAGGTGACCGCGCGTCCCGTGTACGAGCTCGTCCTCGAGCGGCTGAAGGACTACACGCCGGAAAAGGCGTCGCAGATCTGCGGCATCGACCCGCAGATCATCCGCGAGCTCGCGCGGAAGGTCGCCAGCGGCAGGGCGATGACGCTGGGGAGCCTCAACAACGCCGGCAAGTACTTCCACGGTGACCTCATCGAGCGGTCGGAGCTGCTGCTCTTCGCGCTGACGAGCAACTGGGGCCGGAAGGGCACGGGCGTCCGCGGATGGCTGGCGGCACTGTTCGACGGCTGGATGATGTCGGCGGCCAAGCCCGCCCCCGGCCAGGAAGCCGCCCGCATGCTCTACAACGCCTACAACCAGTTCATCGAGGCCATCAAGAAGGAAGACCCCACGATGACCGATGAGCTGGCGGCTATCGAGTTCACCAAGCGATCGGCTCAGGGCGGCGCCGGCGCCTGGGTCCCGCCCATCTTCCTCTGGTACCACCACGCAGGATACGACAAGAACTGGAACCAGCAGGCCTGGAGCGACCCGTCCATGAAACGGCCCTTCGACGAGTACCTCAGGGAAGCGCTGGACAAGGGCTGGTGGGCTGGCGTGCCCGGGAAGAACGTCGAGCCGCGCGTGTTCATCGAGTGCGGCGGCAACGCCCTGCGGCGCACCCGCGGCGGCCGCAAGATGCTCGTAAACCACCTCTGGCCCAAGCTCAAGACCATCGTCACCCTCGACTACCGGATGAGCGCCACCGCGCTCGAATCCGACTACGTGCTGCCCATCGCGAACCAGTACGAGAAGATCGGCTTCGGCATCCCCAGCGTGCACACCATGAACCTGACGTTCTGCGACAAGGTGGTGGACCCCGCGGGCGAAGCCGAATCGGAGTGGTCGATCTTCGGGCGGCTCTGCCGGGCCATCGCCAAGCGGGCCAAGGAGCGCGGGTTCGTCACGTACAAGGACGCTGCGGGCAACGAGCGCAGGCTCGACGACCTGTGGGAGCGCTACTCCTGCAACGGCGCCTTCGCCGATGAGGAGGTCCTCGCCGACGAGATGATCAAGGACACCACCGTCACGGGCGCCCTCCCGGAGGGCTCATCGCTGCAGACGGTGCGTGAGAAAGGGTTCATTCGCTGGACCGGCCTCGGCATGAACGCGCGGGCGAAGGGTCAGGCCACCGACCCCGAACCCAACAGCACGTTCGCGCCCCTGCGCAACCACACCGAGAAGAAGTACCCGTACCCGACCCTCACGCGGCGGGCGCAGTTCTACATCGACCACGACTGGTTCATGGAGGCGGACGAGGCCCTGCCGCGGCACAAGGACCCGCCGAAGGCCGGCGGTGACTACCCGCTGCTCATCACCAGCGGCCACAACCGGTGGAGCATCCACTCGCTCAACATCGTGAACCGGCTGATGCTGGAGACGCACCGTGGCCAGCCGCACCTGCTCATGAACCCGTCCGACGCGGCCGTCCGCGGCATTCAGGACAACGAGATCGTGGAGGTGTTCAACGACCTCGGTTCGTACCGGACACCGGTCAAGATCTCGGCGTCGTGCCGGCCCGGCCAGATCATCATGTACAACGGGTGGGAGCCGTATCAGTTCCCCAACTGGAACGGGCCATCGGACATCGAGCCGGGCATGATCAAGTGGCTGCACCTCGCCGGGGGCTACGGGCACCTGAAGTTCTGGCCTACGGAGTGGCAGCCCGCCCCCGCGTGCCGCGGGACGCGGGCCGACGTCCGAAAGGTCACCGACTAACGCCGCTCGGCGTGGACGACTGCCGAACGCCGGGGCCACTGCGGTCCCGGCGTTCGCCGTTCCCCTCGCATGAGGAATCCCAGTCGCTTTTCCGCTTCCGCTGGTTGCATTTGGCACGTCCGTTCTCTTGTCGGGCGTGGGAGAATGCTATAGGGAACGAGAGGAGGCGGAGCCATGTTCAACGAGATCGTCGTGCTGCTGGATGGCTCCGTCGCCGCCGAACGGGCGCTGGATGCCGCCCTGCCAGCGGCGACCGGGTGCGGCGCGCGCCTGATCCTGGCCCGCATCGTGGGGCCGGTGGCGCCGCAGGGGCCGATTCCGCCGGAGCTATCGCGACTCGACGCGCGGCACCTCGAGCAGGCGTCGGAGTATCTCGAGGGCGTGCGCCAGCGGCTGCTGCGGACGCACGGCGTCGACGCCGAGGTCAAGACGATCCTGGGCGATTTGTATGAATCTGTAGCGTCGCTGGCCGAGGGCGAGGGCAGGCTCCTGGTGCTCACGAGCCACGGCGCTGGCGGCGCCACGCAGCGCCGGTACGGCTCGGTCGCCCGGTATGCCCTGGACCACTCGCGCTGCGCCGTTCTGGTGGTCCGCGTGAGCGACCGGCACGGGCGGCTGCGCACCTACGAGGAGGCCGCGCTGGCCGGTCCGGCGCCCGCGCCGCGACGTTGACGGCCCTGTCCGGGAGAAGCCCGTGCGCAACGCCGAGGTCGCGTCCGTCCTGAACGAGTACGCCGACCTGCTCGAGCTCCGGGGCGAAGACCGCTACCGCATCGCGCGGTATCGCGACGCCGCGACCCGGATCGAGCACCATCCGGAGCCCATCGAGGACCTGGTCCGCGACGGCCGCGTGCGCGAGATCCGGGGCGTCGGCGAGAGCATCGGCGCCAAGGTCGTCGAGTACATCCAGACCGGCAAGATCCAGGCCCTCGAGGACCTCCGCAAGGAGGTGTCGCCCGCGGCGGCGATGTTGATGAACATCCCCGGCATCGGGCCGCGGCGCGCCATGCTCCTCACGCGTGAGCTCCGCATTCAGACCGTCGCCGACCTCGAGCGCGCGCTCGAGTCGGGGGAGGTCGCCCGGCTTCCGCGCCTCGGCGAGCGGGTCGCCCAGCGTATCCTCGAAGAGGTGCGCCGCCTGCGGACCCGCGGCAGGCGCATGCCGCTGGGGCTTGCGCTGCCCGCGGCGGAGGAGGTCGCGCGCGAACTCCGTCAGTGCCCGGCGGTCCTGCAGATCACGCCCGCCGGCAGCATTCGCCGCATGAAGGAGACCATCGGCGACATCGACCTCCTGGTGGCCTCCGAGCGGCCGGCCGAGGTGATCGAAGCGTTCGTGACGTTGCCCGCCGTCCGCGAGGTGCTGGCGGCCGGCGAGACGAAGGCATCGATTCTGACGCACGCCGACCTCCAGATCGACCTGCGGGTCGTCGCGCCGGAGTCGTACGGCGCCGCCCTCCAGTACTTCACGGGTTCGAAGGCCCACAACATCCGGCTCCGCGAGATGGCTATCGAGAAGGGTTGGAAGCTGAACGAGTACGGCGTCTTCGAGGACGACCGCCGCATCGCGGGCCGCACCGAGGAGGAGGTGTACGCCATCCTCGGGCTGCCCTGGATTCCCCCCGAGCTTCGCGAGGATATGGGCGAGGTCGAGGCGGCGCTACGGGGCGAGCTGCCCGCTCTCGTCGCGCTCGAGGACATCAAGGGCGACCTGCACACCCACACCCGCCTCAGCGACGGCTCCAGCGACATCGAAGAGATGGCCCGGGCGGCGGCCCGGCGCGGGTACGCCTATCTCGCCATCACCGACCACAGCCAGGCCCTCGGCGTCGCCCGCGGCCTCACGGAGGAGGAGCTGCGACAGGAACACGCGCGCATCCGGGAGCTGCAGGCCTCGTTTCCAGAGACGCGGCTCCTGTGCGGGGTGGAGGTCGATATCCGCGTCGACAGCCGCCTCGACTGCTCGGACGAATTCCTGGCGAGCTGCGACGTGGTCGTCGCATCGATCCACTCGGCGTTCCAGCGGAGCCGCGAGGAGCAGACGGCGCGGCTCATCGCCGCCATCGAGCATCCGTACGTCGACATCGTCTGCCATCCGACCGGGAGGCTCATCGGCAAGCGGGCAGGCTACGACATCGACCTCGGGGCGGTGCTGGAAGCGGCCGCCCGCACGGGAACGGCCATCGAGGTGAACGCGCAGCCCGACCGGCTCGACCTGAACGACGACGCCGTGCGGGCGGCGGTGCAGCGCGGCGTCATGCTCGCCATCGACACCGACGCCCACCACCACGACCAGCTCGACCTGATGCGCTACGGTGTGGCCACCGCGCGGCGCGGCTGGGCGCCGCCCGAGCTCGTCCTGAACACGCGGCCGCTCGACGACCTCCTGCGGTGGCTGCGCGAACGGAGGGAACGGGCGCTGCGAGGCGGCTGAAGCGTCCGGCGCTTCCAACGCCGGCCCGCCTGCCGTATGCTGGGCGTCGGGCCGAGCCGCAGGGAAGGAGCGCTGTGAGCGTCCGGTTCGAGCACGTTACGAAGCGCTTCGGAGACGTCGTCGCCCTGTCCGACTTCACCCTCGAAGTCGAAGACGGCGAGTTTATGGTCCTTCTGGGCCCCTCGGGCTGCGGCAAGACCACCGCGCTGCGGGTGCTCGCCGGCCTCGAGGAGCCGACCGAGGGCGAGGTCTACATCGACGAGCGCAACGTCACGGACCTGGAACCGAGGGACCGCGACGTGGCGATGGTCTTCCAGAACTACGCCCTCTATCCCCACATGAGCGTGTACGACAACATCGCCTTCGGGCTCCGGATGCGCCGCGTGCCGCGGCGCGAGGTCGACCGGCAGGTGCGCGAGGTGGCGGAGCTGCTCGGCCTGCAGGACCTCCTCAAACGCAAGCCGGGCCAGCTCTCGGGAGGACAGCGTCAGCGGGTCGCGCTCGCCCGGGCGATGGTGCGCCGTCCGAAGGCGTTCCTCATGGACGAGCCTCTGTCGAACCTCGACGCGAAGCTGCGGGTGCAGACCCGCATCGAGCTCATCCGGCTGCACCGCCGGTTCCAGGCCACGGTCCTCTACGTGACCCACGACCAGGTCGAGGCCATGACCATGGGACGGCGCATCGCCATCCTCGACAGGGGCGTCCTCCAGCAGGTGGGCGCGCCGCAGGAGGTCTACGCGCGGCCAGCCAACCTGTTCGTCGCCGAATTCATCGGAAGCCCGGCGATGTCGTTCTTTCGCGGACCGGTGCGCGCCGCCGACGGCGTCCTCGTCGTCGAGACGCCCGCGGTGTCCTTCCGTCTGTGGCACCAGAACGCCGACGTCGTCAAGGGGGCCGGCGTCGAGGAGGTCATCGTGGGCGTCCGTCCCGAGCACATCGAGCTCGCCGAGACGTTCGGCGAGCAGCCGCCCGCGGCGCAGTTCCAGGCCAACGTCGACGTCGTGGAGGCGCTGGGCAACGAGATCCACGCCACGCTCCTGGTGGACGAGCGAAGCGTCGTCGCGCGGCTGGACGCTGACGCGCCGATCCGCGCAGGCGAGATCCGGCGCTTCTGCGTCGCGCCCGAGCGGCTGCACCTGTTCGACCCGGCGACGGGCAGGAGGCTCGGGTGACGGCGGTCGCCGTCCGACGCGACGCCGCCTGGCGGATGCGCCGCGGGGCGCGACGGCTGGCCGGCGCCTCGCCGTTTCTTCTCCCCTCGCTGCTGCTGTTCGCGGTGTTCGTCTTCTATCCCCTGGTACGCTCGATCTGGCTCGGCTTTCACGCCACGGACCCGTTCGGGCGTCGCGAGGTGTGGACCGGCATCGAGCAGTACCGCGACGTGCTCACGTCGCCCGATTTCCGCTACAGCCTGCTGGTGACAGGGCAGTTCGCGCTCTACACCGTCGTGCCAGCTACCCTCATCGGCCTCTATCTCGCGCTACTGGCCCACCAGCGTCTGCCGGGCATCGTGTTCTTCCGCACCGTCTTCTCGTCGACGGTGGCGTCCTCGGTCGCCGTGACCTCGGTCATGTGGCTCCTGCTGCTGAACCCGGGCGTGGGCGTGCTGAACTACCTGCTCGACCGCGGCGGCATCCCGACAGCGAACTGGCTCACCGACCCGACCTGGGCGTTGCCCGCCGTCGCCATGACCACCGTCTGGATGAACGTGGGGTTCGCCACCATCGTCATCCTGGCGGGACTCCAGAACATCCCCGAGGAGCTGTACGAGAGCGCGCGCGTCGACGGCGCCGGGAAGTGGAGCCAGTTCCTCCACGTGACGCTGCCCGGCCTCTCGCCGACGCTGCTCTTCGTGTCCGTCGTCGGCGTCATCTTCGCGTTCCAGTCCTTCGGACAGATCCACATTCTCACGCGCGGGGGGCCGCTCGATTCGACGACGGTCATCGTCTACTCCATCTACCAGGAGGCGTTTCTGCACTACAACATCGGGCTCGCGTCGGCGCAGGCGGTCGTGCTGTTCGTCATCGTGCTGCTGCTGACGCTGGCGCAGTTCGCGATCGCGCAACGATGGGTGTTCTACCGATGAGACGGCGGCGCTGGCGGAGGCTTCTCGTCCGGGCGGTGGCGAGCGTGCCCATGTACGCGCTCCTCACGGCGTCGGCCGCGGTCATCCTCTTTCCGCTGTACATGACCGTGGTCGACAGCCTTCAGCCCCTCGAGAAGCTGCTGACGTTCCCTCCCGACTTCTGGCCGAACGACCCGCTCTGGTCCAACTACAAGTCCGCGCTCACGGACATCCCGATGCGGCGCTACCTGCTGAACAGCCTCGTGATGGCGTCCATCATCACGGCGGGACAGCTCGTGACGTCGGCCCTCGCGGCGTACGCCTTCGCGTTCCTGCGCTTCCCGTTCCGGACGCCGCTCTTCTTCCTGTTCCTGTCGACGATGATGGTGCCGTGG